>CALVRV010000004.1 GCA_944358865.1 uncultured Bacilli bacterium
TTAGATAGTCGAATCGGAATTTATTCTAAGAATCGTGACTTTTTGGTATAAAACGGAATTTAGTTTAAGAATTCACGATATGAGAGTTTAATATACCTTTATTAGTGCATTAAATATATTCATTATTCCTACTATAATCAACAAGAATTAATATTCCAGGAATAATATCGACTAAAATTAAACATAATATGCCACATGTAAGTTGACTAAGCCCATAAGCAAAGAAATTATTAATTTGATTTGCAATATAAAAACTAAGTACACTTCCAACGATAGATAAAATTGCACAAATAATAAATATGGTTATATAAATACTAGATAAATAGGTTGGAAGATTAATAACAGGATAAATAGCAAATATTATTGCCAAAGCAATTAAGGCAATTGCACCTAAAATTAGCGCTACACCTTTATAAATACACCACCACTTACTTACAGTTAATAACATATTATTAATAATATCTTTCTTTTGCTAAAACAAAGGGATACAAAGCAAATATTAATGGGACACTTATTACATTGATTATATAATTAATAATTAAGAATATACCAGAAACATAAGATATCGTTGTTAGTGCTGGATTACTTAACATAATAGCGATTACATCGTAAATATAATAAATACCTAATGCAAGACCACTTGCTGCAAATATAACACCAAAAATTTTAAGAATAAGTAAATATTTTTCACTTCTTTTCTTATTTTCTAAAATCATCATTATAAAATAGACAATACTAGTTACTGTAGTGACACTTGATAAAATAAATAATATTGAAAATGGTCCCATCATAATTATTTGAAAGACAAATGGTAAAATATAATCACATAATAATAATGAAAATATCGCACTGAAAGCGTAAGCAAAATTAGAAACACTACGACGAAAATATGCAGATATAAACAAATAAAAAGCAATACTAATAATAATTGTTATAACATCATATAATGCACCTGATACGTTGCCTGGATTTTCTAAAATTGTTAATATCAAATTAGCGACTTCGAATAAAGCTAAAATAAAAGTTACAATGCTTGCAAAATACGCAAATATTTTTCTTGAAAATATTTTATTAAAATTAATTCTCATTTTCTTTTTCCTTTTAATAATCTTATATTTATGCTTACAATTTTAAACTATATATCGCTATTAGCAATATTAATGTTTTCTTTTTCTTGTATCTTCTTTTCTTTAATCCAAGTAATTAGACTATAAGTATTAATTGTTACATAGATACAACTTAAAACAATATATAATAATCCTTGATTGGAATTAACAAAATTAAGTGACCACAACACCGCATTAGTGGAACTATAAAAAGTCCAAAATAACCACTGCCAAGTGACACCTAAACTCGTTAAAAAGACCGCTACTAAAGCAAAACTAGTAGCTAAAGCATTAACATAAGGATAATTAGAATTCATTAATGATAATATAAATCCATATAAACCAGTAACGACAGGTATAATAATGATTATTATTATGATCATCTTTTTTGTTAAAGAAGCAATTTTAAAATTAGAGCTTTTATTTTCTAATTGATTAGTTTTATTTTTTCTTATATGGTCTTTAATATAATATTTATAAATAGTGTAAAGATAAATAGGTAGATTAATACAAGTATTTAAAATACCTTCCCCATATTGACCTTGCATAAAAGCAAACGCACCATATAAGATGACATATATAGCATAAATAAAAAAAGCATATTTTTTTCTTTTACAATTTAAAGCGGCTGATAAAAGACCAAATACCACTGATATAATTTCTAAAACTGGTGATTTATAAATTATAGATAATGTTAATAAAGTAATTAAACTAGCTATGACAAATATCCATTCAAACCATCTAAAGATATCAATTACTGATTTAAATACTTTTTTCATCATTAAAATTTTATAACATATTCTTAAATATTTAAATTATTAAATATATAATATTTTTTATGGAGAAAACAAAAGTAAATCAAGAAGAAAAAGCATTACAAGGTAAATTATTCAAGCCTCTGATGAAAATTTAAAAAAAATTAAAATTTAAAGCGCATCGCTTAAATCAAATTTATAATGAAACAAAAGAATCTAAGCAAAAGAAAAGAGAAAAAATATTAAAGAAAATGCTTAAATCAGTTGGTAAAAACGTATCAATTGTTGGACCTATTTATTTTCATTATGGCATCCATACCACTATCGGGGATAATTTTGTAGCAAGTTTTAATTTAACATTACAAGATGATGCTTATATCACAATTGGAAATAATTGCTTTGTTGGACCTAATGTTACAATTGTCGCTCCTGTTCATCCACTTTTACCAAATGAAAGAAATCAAATGTTAGATAGAGAAAATAACAAGCGTGTTTTATGCTACGCTAAACCGGTAAATATAGGTGATAATTGTTGGATATGTGCAAATGTGACTGTTTGTAGCGGTGTCCATATTGGTAATAATTGTGTTATAGGAGCTGGAAGTGTTGTAACAAAAGATATACCAGACAACTCATTTGCTGCAGGAAATCCATGCAAAGTAATTAAAACAATAAATGAAAAAGATTCTATGATATATAAACAAGATATCTTAGATGGTTGTAATGTTATTAAATAACGCTTTTATTTAATCAGAATTGTATATTAAAAAATATTATTTTGTGTTGCAGTAATTAATTTAATAATTTTGAATTTTAATTTAATTAATAAAAAGTGATGCATCATTAAGACACACCACTTTAATTTGATTAATTTAAATAATTAAATAATGTTAATTGTTTTTTTAAAAACGATAAGTCACAAAAGGTGATGTAGTATAACCAAAATAATTGCACTCTATGACAACACTCGTCCAGGTATTTTCATTATTTGTTTTAAAAATTGTATAATCTAACCCAGTCATAATTGAATCAATCAATGGATCACCCCATTCACTATTACCTACGATATCCGCTTCATATTCATGTGCAAAATATACTCGATTAGAGATTGAACTAAAGGGTGAATAGTACGAGTAAGTGCTTCTGGATGCGTCATATAAAACATATAGTGAGCTTTGAGATAATTTCCCAAAACTATCTCCAGCATCTCTATCAATGTAAGCAATTTCAATCTTTCGATTTTCACTGTAAGCATATAAGTAATCATCAATTGAAAGATAAACATAGCGAGACAAATCTAAATCATTAAAATAAAAAGTTACATCTCTTCCACTTGAATCAAATAGCAAGTTACCATATTGATTATATATATATTTATCATTATTTTCGGTGATAAAAAATGCTTCTAAATTAGGTAAGAAATCTACTGAACCAATAAACATTTTAATGATTTTAAAATTATCATCATATAATCTTTTACCGCTGTAATCATAATAATATCCATTGCTTAATTTTATAAATGAACCAATATTTAAACCTGTGACATTATATAATATGTTAGCGTCACCATCGATAATGATTTGAGCATAAAATCCGGACATTTTTCTATCGATATAATGGCCGCTTACACGCATATAATTATATACACCGCTGCTATCTTTTAAACGTAGATAACTAGTTGAATTAATTACAAATGGAAAATCAACACTACTAGTTGTTCCACTTAATAAATCAACTATGTCAGTATATAGTAAATATTTGTTAGTGCCATCAAAGAAATCATATTCACTTGTGTCACTTGGTAAAGCTAGTAATGTTTGAATAATTGCTTTGCCTCCGGCAAAAAAGATTTTATCAGTACTATTTCTTAATGAAACATTAAAGTTATTGACTAGGTCAATATTATTATCAAATATAGCAAATGATAAATAATTACTTTTAGCGCTATATGACATATAATATCCATCTAAACCATATGAAGTTAGATCAGTTAATGATGCACCAATAGTGTTAGATGAAATTTCATCCATATCAAATAATTGCTTAGTAATTAAACTATATCCATAATAAAAAGTTTTATTTCCTGTGTGTGGATTATCAATGTTTAAAGATAATGTTCTAATTACTTGTGCTTGTCCTTCAATTTCCATAGTCATAATGTTAGAAACATCATTATCATATGATAAAGATACATTAGTGTTGGTTGTGCCTTCATATAATACATTGCTATGAGAATCAATAATCACTTCTTTCATATCGGGATCATAAACACTATAGACTCTTAAAATATATTGGATAGGATAAATATAATCGGTCATTGCAATAACTTCATAATCATAAGATGACGAAGGAAATTGACCGCTTGGTTCAATTAAAAAATCACCTTCTGTCAATGAATAAAAACCATATGAATGTAAATCTTGATGTTCTAAAACAAGCAATCCTATGCTTTGATAATTCGTGCTGATAACATCATATTCCAAAGGACCAACGGTATATGAGTATTCATTTAATTCAAAATCTGGAACTGATCTTTTATCTGTAAGATCAGCTAATAAATTGTTTTCAACTATTTCTTTTGGAAAAGTTGAAGTTATTTGTGTTTGTTGAGTAGTGTTACATCCTGTTAATAACAAAACATTCATCGCTAAAATTAATATTATTTTTTTCATAATTACCCTTTCTATCAGTTATGATACATATACTGATTTTAGTAAAATTTATTTAAGATATTTAATTTATAATAATTTATTATCTACATCACATCCTTTCTACTTTTTCAACTGAATCTAGGACTATATTTTGCTGTCTCCATGTAAAAAATTGAATAAGTCCGCCTCCGATTTGATATAAAATGATAAAAATAAAAATTACTATATCTATTGGACCAAAACCATGCATTGCAATGCCTGCTAATGAGTTAAAAATACCTTGGTCACCTTTTGGACCCTCTGGACCGACTTCACCACATGCAGTCAAGCCAAAAACGCATAGTCCTAAAACTAGTAAATTTAAAATTTTTTCATTTAAAATCCTTTCCAAAACAATAAACTGCGATACGTATGTTTATGTTTTATGTATTTTTAATACAAGAAAACTTTAAACAATAAGATGTTTCATTGCAAGCAAAAAATATAATTAGATTGTTTATATCCGATAATAAGGACGATATATGAGATCGATTAAATTTAAGTTTATTAACCTTTATGGAAGGAAATAAAACTTCTCTACCACTTATTTTTAATCAACATTAATAATTAATCTAAGTTTTAATGCCTCCTATAAGTGTCATAAGAGATGAAATTAAAATAATATTAATAGATTATTTTTTGTTTTTTAAAATCTCTATTATATGATTATCAATATCATTTAAGATAGTCTCTTTTTTAAAAGTTTGTTTAGCAAATTCCTTATTTATTTTATCTAAATAATAATCGTATTTATTAATTAGATCTAAGATCATATTGAAATCATTTTCATCATTTTTTAGATAAACCCCACCATTATAATTGATAAATGTTTGCGATTGGTTCCAATATTTATCACAAATAATTGGTTTATTATAGGACATATAAGAACCGATTTTATCAGAAATTGTCATCTTAACAATATCAACATCTTGTAAAGAAAAATAAAATGCATCCGCGATATTATAAAAATTAGGCATATTTATAAGAGGTTGTTCATTGTAAAAAACAAAATAATCATTTATATCGTTATTAGATATAATTTGTTTTAAAGTTTCTAAATATGATCCTTTGCCCACTATTAAGAAAACAAAATTATCATAATTATTTTTCTTGGCTAATTTTGCTAAATTCAAAGCTAAATCAAAATTTTGTGCCCTACCAACATTTCCTGCAAAAAGGATTTTAAATTTGTTATTTATATTGGATGTATCAATATTAAATTCTTTATTAATTGTTTTATTTTCAAAAATGTCTTCTTCAAAATTATGAATAAAAGAAATTTTATTTTTATCATAACCCATATCTATTAACGGATTTATAAAGCCGTCAGAAGTAACAAATATATATGAACTTTCTAAATAAGCTTTTTTAGATTTTTTTAAAAAATATTTGTATATAAAATTATTTGTTTTAATTTTAGAAGTTGCAAGTAAAGAATTAGGCCAAAAGTCTAATATATATGTGATTGAGGGAATATTTTGTTTTTTTGCTATTTTATTACCAATTAAAGCAATGTAAACTGGAGATAATTGATAATTAATAACTATATCATATTTTTTCTTTATGAAATTAGCTTTAAATAGACCAGAAAAATATAAAGAAAGATAGGATAGACCAAGAGATATGAAATTATTATGTCTAGGTGAAGTAGGTAAACGATATATATTAATATTGTCTATTTTTTGTTTACGATTTTTAAATAAAGAATATCCTTTATAATATTTTCCTTTATGGTAATCAGGAATATTACAAATAACATCTACTTCATGTTTTAATGAAAGATATTTAGCAATATCATTAATTTTAAATTGTTCAGGATAATATCTAGGAGTTAATATAAGAATTTTCATTTTCTAATCCTATAAAATTTTATAACATTATTTAAATATATGAAATATTTTAATATCTAAATATCAATAGTTATTCTTATGACTTCTTTAGAATTCATTTCATTACTATTTAAATAATCTATATTCAGACTATCATCAATATCAGGAGAATAATATTTCAAAAATGATAAATTCTTTTTTTCTTCTATTTCTTTTTCTTTGTTTTTTTCAAATTCTATTGTTTTAGGATTTTTCTTTAAAATATATAAATCTAGTCCGCTAGATTCGATTATAGTGATTATTTTTGCCAATATTTCATCAGAAAACGAATTAGATTCAATATTTAAATCTATTAATAAATACGAAGCTTTAAAACATTTGCAAACATCAATAATATTTTCTAAATTATCTTCGATCGAGCTTTTTTTATTTTTCTTGTCCTTTTTTACCTTTAAACGTATTGTCGATTTAATTTTTTCAAAAACATCTGCATTGTCATTTAAAAAGCACGCGCTAATTGTGAAAAAGCGCGATTTAAAACAATATACATAACAATATAAATTATTAGAAAAAATATCTTTTTCGTCTATTTTAAAAACAAATGCTTCTTTATGTTTTATATTAAAAGATAAGCATTTAAAAATCTCTATATCGCTATATTCGATATAATTTATTAATTCATTTGAATAATAATTATAATTTTTATCATTTATTATTAGATTCTTTATTTCAATCATTTTAATTCTCCAAAATATCTAATATTTCTTTATTAATTATATTAGAATCAAATTCTTTTTCGACAAGCAGTCGAGAATTTTTGCCTAATTCTATTATTTTTTCTTTTTCAAGGGTAATAAAGTTTAAAATGGCAGATTCAAGTTCTGTTTCCAAATTCTTAGGATCTAATAAAAAGCCATTATATCCATTTATAACTTCATCGCTAAGACCTGCTGCATTAGATCCTATAATTGGTCTACCAATAGCCATTGCTTCTAATACGCCTCTAGGCATTCCTTCTCTAATCATTGTGGGTAAAACAAAACAGGTACATTTATTTAAATATTCATTAATTGAATCTAAATATCCTAAATATATAATCGAACCATCTTTAATATAAGGTTCTAAATCTTTTTTTGTAAACTCTGATTCTTGACCAGCTAAATAAAATGTTAAACCTTTATTTTTTAATTTTCTTGCAACGTTTAAATATATCTGTATACCTTTTGTTTTTATTAATCTAGCTGCCATAAAAAAGGTTGTCAAATTATTTATATCACAAAAATTATATTTTTCAGTATCAATGCCGATACCTTTTATTAATTTAAGCTTATTATTGCTTTTAAATAAATGAACAAAATATGATAAATCAAATTTGTTTAACACAAAAATTTTATTAACAAATTTAATTAGACGCTTATATTTGTATATTAATAAATATCTTGCTATTAAATATTTAATTGAATTTCTAGCAAATGAATCTCCTAAACCTTCTACCATACAAAATATCTTATTTACACCAACTTTTTTAGCAGTAAAACTGCCTACAATATTAGGCTTGTGTTGAAAAGTAAAAACTATGTCTGGCTTTTCTAAACTTATTATTTCTTTTGCGTATTTTTTTAATTTAATATAATTAAAAACGTTAATAGAGCGATTATTAAAGTTAATGCTATAGAATTTTTTAACGCCCAATAATAAAATCTCTTTTTTATAAATATCATCTGCAGCTATGACAAGAATTTCATAGTTTTGTTCTATAAGATATGATATAAGTTCCCTTCTAAAATCAATTACAGTCTTAGAAGTATTACAAAAAAACAATATTTTTTTCTTTTTATTCATGATTATTACTTTCCTTATTGTTTATCATATATGTAAAATTAGTGAAATCTATATTTTCCTTTTCTTTATTATCTAATAGAATGAAATCAGACATTTTTTTAACAAAACAACTAGGCTTTAAAGACAAAAATGTTTCATATGCTGCCTTAGATAATTTATCGTAATTAGCATGATGATTTTTAATAGATTCATAAATTGCTTTAGAATAAGCATTAATTGATTCGTTTTCTGCAATATAACCATTGACATTATTTTTAACATAAATAGATGTATCACCAGGAGCTGTACAAATAACTGGCAATCCATATGAAAAAGATTGAGGAATTCTAGAAGCAAAGCCATAATTAGAACGTTTTGAATGTTTTTTTAGCTTGATTACAGTGTAATCAGAGCAAGATAATAAGGCAAAAACTTTTTTTAAAGGTACCTTTCCTAAATAAATTGTATACGACAGAGATTTTTTAAATTGCTCAGGCGCTAGATGTTTACTAAAAATTATATTGTGTGCATCAATTCCACAAACAATAAGACGTACAGCTTTTAAAATTTTATCATCAAGCATATTAAAAGCTAATATTATTTCGTTAATATCATCTAAATACGATCCAACAAATAAGTAAGTAATTTTATTTGTTTTTTTAGGAATTTCATACGATTTATTTTCGCATGATAAAATTGGTAAATAACAGATATTTTCGATTTTTTTCTTGTTTTTAAAATATTTAATCAATAATGTAGAACAGCAAAATACTCCACTAATATTTTTATCAATTATAAAATGGTTTATAAAATAATTTTGTATATTGTATGAATAAGATTTTGAAACAAATGGTAAAGAAAATTTTCTAAATTCAACAACATCAAAATATAATTTTATCTTGTTAGTTAAACAATATTTTTTGACAAACATAGCCAAAAATGGGTTTATTGTTGAATAAACATATACTATATCTGGCTTTTCTTCTTCAAATATATGTTTAAATTCATCAATTCTAGTATCTATTAATTTAGATAGTTTTGATTTTTTTTCTTCACCACCAATAGAAATCATTTTAAAATTATCGCCTTGTCTAATAATTTCACTTTTTTTATATTCATTAGATTTTAAATAGACAAGAGCTTCTAATTCGTTAATGCTAGCTATAATATCCACTAAACTATTGACTCTAGTTCCTGCAGCACCAATATCATTATTAGAGCCGGAAGCAATAAGAATCATCTTTTTTCTTGTACTTATTGTTTTATATGAGCCTATAATTGAATGTTTTTCTTTTAGGTCGTTATTTTTATCAAATGAATCATAACTAAAACAATAATTTATAAAGTGATTATTTTCTTTTCTATGTCTTGCATACGCAAGAATATCAAAGGTATCTTTATATCTAAGAAACGTAACTAGACCATTTAACAAAATAATAAGTAAGACAATCACTTGTGCCCAAAAAGAAAATGATGTTATGGTTTGCATAGAAACGCTTCCTAAGGTAAATAAAGGCAAGAAAATTCTAATGCAAAAGTTAAAAAATAAAGCTGGAATCGTTAAAAATAATAAAGATATAATTGCATATAACACTCGTTTATTGTAATTATTGAATTTAGTAAAGACAAAATCTACAACTTTATTAGTATAAATTAAACTAATTAAAAATAAGAATAATGCAATAACTAAAAATATTATTCCAACCGAAATATATATAGGTGATGTTAATTGTTTATGTACGTCTTCAAAACACTCCGATAAAGTTTTTCCACTGCTAGCAAAATCTTGATTTACCTCTAAATCTGGATAAATAAACTTATTAGAAAACGATTCTAAAAAGCCAACATTCGACATAGATGTTGTTGGATCTTCGTTAAAACTAAAAAAATACCTTATATTCTTGTTATTAAACGCATTTAACGCTACCGAATTAACCAAAATAACATCACCAAAAGATGAATCTTTATAAAACCAGTTAAATCTAGATTGTCTGCTTGGATTATATATTGCGGAAACAACAAATGTATAATCATCGATATCATTAAATCTAATTTGATAATTATTATTTACGATATCGTTGTAATCATTAAAATTATCATTAGAATCCAATATTTTATCCGCTACACTGTTTGGTATAATGACTTGGATTGTGTTTTCATCTAAAAGATTAGTTAAATCATTATTATATTCACTAATATAAACATTTTCTAAAACATTGTCGCTGTAAAATTCGTTATTTGAATAGACATAAGAAAAACCACTTATAGATACATCAAATCCATTATTATTTGTTTGTCCAACATATGCAGTATTATTATTACTAACGCTAAACATTGAGTAATCCAAATAATTATGCGTATTGAATCGAGTTGATATATCTATAAATCTATCGCGGTCGTTTTCGTTTACTCCGTCAAATTCTACTAAAACATCCTTTTTTCCTCGTTCAGTTTCATTAACTAACATATTGGATAAATTATATATATCATTAGCGTTATTTAATGAAAAAGAAAACATTCCACCGCCTATGGAGAAAAATGATATTGCTATCGATATAATAATTAAAAAAGAATAATAATAAAATAATTTTTTCATCTCATCCTTAGCTCCGCATATTTGCAATTAAATCCTTTAGAATTTATTTTAGAATTACGTAAAAATTTATTAAGTGCGATTGGCAATATAACAAGCAATATCCATGTAATTGAGAAATTAGATAAAACTACGATTGAAAATGATAGTACACTGCCGAATAGGTGATTATATAAGATAACAAGTGGGATTTTACAAATCGCAGCAATTCCAAATACTATAGCTTGATATTTAACAAGTCCAAGACCATTTGCAACAATTTGCTGTGATAAAAGTATACAGGTTATAATATCATTGATACAGAAAATAATTACTATGTACCATGATACATCTGGCGCACTGTTACCTAACCAAATTTCAAATATAAATGGCATCATAACAGATATTAAAACAATTATAAAGCATGTAAAAATACTTGCATATGTTAATATTTTTCTAAGTTTATTAACTTTTTCCATGTCATTATTTGCGTAAGCTCTAGCAATTGCAACCCAAAATGGTGGTTGAAAAACACTTGCAAAACCAGAAGTAATAAAATTGAATATTTTATAATAATATGAATACTGAGTAACTAAAGCAGTGTCTCCAAAGATAAAAGTGATTATATAATCATTCATTCCAGTTAAAAATAAATTTGAAATTTGAACAATAAAAAACACAACATTTAATCCAATTAAACTTTTGATAATCTTCCAGTGCGTGTTATTCTTTTTAAAATCTGGTTTGCATAGAGGAAGACGTCTTGAAAAAACATAATATGTCGCAATAAAAAGTGGCAACAATGTAGCAACAAAATACATGCAAGCTAAAATTATAAATTTGTCAGAAAAACTTACCAAACTACCTACTATCGCAAAAATAAGCAAAATAACATTAGAAATCAAAGTTAAAGAACCTCCAATAGCGGATTCTCCAATTGAATCAAGTATAGGAACAATAGTTCTAAATACAAATTGTAAACATACTGTAATAAAAACTATAAAAATTGTAATAGATAAATCAAATCTACTAATAACATTGGTTCCAATATTATATATGTCGTCATTCCAATTTAATGTAAAAGCTAGAATGCTTAAAATAATTAGCAGGACTCCTGATACAATAGTAGAAAAACTATATGTTGCAGAAATATATTCCTTAGCTTGGTTTAAATTTTTCTGTTGTAAAGAAATAGATAATTTTGTTCTCAAGCCATTAGAAAATCCAAAATCAAAAATGGTTATAAAACTTAAAACAGATATTATTGTTAACCACACACCATAATATGTATCATTCCCAAAGTAAAGTGAGTAAATAGGTATTGTAATTAAACCAACAATTAAAGAAATAATTTTAACAATAAAAGATAAACCAACATTTTTTGAAACTGAATTATTGTCGCCAAGAATTTTCCCAATTGTAGAATCAGAATAACTAGTCATCAAATTTTGCTTATTTTCCCATTTAAACTTAATTGAATCAAAAGTGAACATTAAAATAAAGGCAAACGAAATAAAAATATTTACCTGGTTTTCTTTTTCAAAAAGAGCAAGTATAAAACATGTTAGAAATAACTTTCCAGGCCACGATATATCTTTTCGAAAAAAAGGCGCAATTGCTAAAATAATTACAAAAAATATAAAGAATATACCAAATCCGCTTAAAAAATATCCTATCGTAGATGTAGCTGCATCAACCTGACCATTAGAAATTTCATAATATATTCCATTAGCAGAAACAGGTCCTACACCTAAAAATGGTGATCTAATCATAACTTGTAAATGATAAAATAAAGAATTTAATCTTGTAATCAATGAAAAAGAACCGCCAAATATTTTATCTTGGTAATACCATAAAGAAAATCCTAAAAACACTACACCAATAGCAGCGCCAATTATTAATAGGTACTTTTTAATATCTGGTTGTTTAATTTCAAAAAACGAAAAATAAATTATAAACGGAACAATAAGAAACGCTGCCGTTGAAAATGTTGTTAAGAGTGAAATAACAAAAAGGATACACCTATAGTAATTTTTTTCTTCTTTTAAAAAAAACAATTCAAATACTAGACCTATTAATATAATAGTGCCAAAAACTCCAGGTTCCCAAAATATAGCCATATTTCTATCAGAAGCTGATGCTGCTAAAGTTCCTGGCAAACCATTTCCAAAATCATAAAATAAAAATAAATAGTTTTGTATAATATAATTTTGTTGTATATCTAATTGCGTTCCATAAACATAATTTGTATTAAATAGCAAAAAATAAAAAATTAAAGATACTACACAAATAATTGAAAGAACATTAACAAAAAACCGCCCGAATTCTTTAAAAGTTGTCGATTTGCACAGCATATAAGAAGAAAAGATCATAACAATAAAGTTTATATAACTATATACATTTAATGGCTTATCGCTGCACAATATAAAAGATAATAAAACAATAAAAGAAAAAAACAAAACAAATACAAAAGAAAATGATGGCCGATATGTTTTTTGCTTTATAGAATTAAAAGTAGTTTTTAATTGTGAAATAAAATTATGTCTTGATAAAAATAGTATTATCAAAAGCAATACCATTAATCCTAAAATTATTATTTTATATCTAGTGCTGTCTAAATCAACTATGAACCTAGAACCTGATTCTAATAAAATTGAAAGACATAACAAAACAATAAAAATTATTTTGCTAAAACGAATTTTAGATTTAAATAATTTTGTATATAAATAGTTAATATTATCTTTAAAAGTTATTTGCATAGAGGTTATTTTACTTTTTTCATTTTATTACTATGTCAAATTCAAGTCAAATAATAATGAGTTAAAATATATTTATATATTTTGCATGTTTTATTTATATTATTGATTCCCAAATATCAAAAATGCATTCCTCATTATATTTATCAATAATTTTTCTACAATTTAATGATATACATTCATACGTTTGTTTATTATCTTTTAATTTTGTTAAATATTCAAGTGCACAATCAATGGTTTTATCATCAAAAATAAAACCATTAACCCCTGTTTCAATGATTTCATCTGCACCACTCCAATTCGTAGAAATAACAGGGACTCCATTAATCATTGCTTCAATCATGGAATTTGGCATTCCTTCGTTTTTAGAACAAACAAGCATAGCAAATGTATCATTATAATAATTAAAAATATCTTTAACTTCTCCTACAAAATGAACTTTTTGAGAAATGTTTAATTTTTTAGCTTGTTCGATCAATAAATTTGTATTATAAAAATTACTAGAATTATCTTTTCCAATAATATAAAATTTAAAATTATTATATAATTTTAAAAATTTAGAAAAAATATTTAGCATCATATCTTGCCTTTTTTGATTAATTTCAATTCTTGCAACAGATATAATTCTTTTTGAATAAAAACCATTTATATTATTAGTTTTAGCTTTTGAAAAAGGATTGGAAATAATAATAATTTTATTTTTCAAAAATCTATCATAAGTATTTGCTTGAGCTTTTGTTTGGCAAACAATTTTGTTAACTCTATGTTTAAGAAAAATTAAACCTATTTTTGAAAATAAAGATAATTTATATGTATTTGTTCCCCTTATTATTAGTTTGCAATTACGATTAAATAAAATACCAAGCGCAGAAATCAATCCGTATTTTATTCCAACGCCAATAACAGTATTAATATTATATTTTTTTACAATTTTTCCTATTTTGCTAGAAAAATAAAAGATATGAAAATAACGATGTTTAAATGGCCTACTAATATCAATAATTTTTATTTGTTTATTAAATTTATAAAATACACTATTAGAAAATAAAATAATTATATAAACTTCATATCCTATATTAGAAAAATGATTGGCTAATTTAGATACATTTCTTTCTGCACCACCACTAGATAAAGAAGTTACAACAAAACAAATTCTTTTTTTCATACATATTTTTAATTTTCATCACCAAATTTAATATCTAGCACAATATGAACTTCGCGTTTTTCTATTGGAGGCAATACCATATAATCATCTCCATATTGAGCTTTCAATAGATAATCATAATCTGTAAAAGATTCGTATAATTTTCCATTAAATTCATACAGAGATAGATTATTTAAAATACTATTATCAACTAAATATTTATCAAAACCTATGACAGTATTAATAGCAAAATATTTACTATCTTTATTTTGATAAAAATATTTTAATAATTTTTTTCTAGAAAAAATATAAAAAGGCCTGCAAAAAAAGCCTAATATTCTTCTTTTTAAATAATAAAACCTAACATTTTTATTAATATGAAATAGTTTATCAGGGGTATATTTATATTCAAACGCTAATGTTCCTATATGAACTAAAAGATTAACTTTTTTACTTAACAATTTTCTTTTAAATTTATTTGTAGGAATTGGAAAAATAGGAAAAATATCAATAAATATTCCTTTTGGATTTGGATATTTTTCTGCTGTAAATTCAACAAAAGAAGTATTCTTTTTCATTATTTTTAAAGCAAAAAATGGGTTTTTATTATAATCATAAAAAATTCCTGCAAATTCGTATTTATTAGGATATTCTTTTTTTACAGCATCAATAATTTTTGGAAAATCTTTTGCAAAAGCTACAACATCAATATCGTCATCCCATGGTATAAATCCTTTATGTCTAACTGCACCTAATAACGTACCATGCATAATATAAAATGGAATATTATATTTTTTACATACATTGTAGACATCATCAAAAATTAAAAATATTTCATTTTGTAATTTTTTTAAAACTTGATCGTCTAGCAAATATTCTTGTAGATTTGCTGTCAAAATTTGCTTAGATGTTTTCATAATTTAGTTTCTTTCTTTAAATTTTCCTTAATCGCAGTAGTTGAAACTTCCGGTGTTCTCTTCAAATAAATAACATTTACATATTTATTTAGATAGTCGAATTTCCCTTCCCAATCATCTCCGATAACAAAAGTATCAACATGATACTTTATAACATCGTCTATTTTTTGTTCCCAATTTTTTTCTGGAATAACTAAATCTACATACCTAATTGATTCAAGTAACATTTTTCTTTCTTCGTAAGAAAAATATGATTTTTTACCTTTTATAGCATTAAATTCATCAGTAGATAGTCCAACAATCAAATAATCGCCTAACTGTTTAGCTCTTTTTAATAAATTTATATGCCCATAATGCAATAAATCAAACGTTCCGTATGTAATAACTCTTTTCATTTTCCGCCTTAATAAATTGTATATTAATTTCAGTTGTTTAACAATCCTAATTATCTTTAAAGATATCCGTATTGCTGCAATGTATGTAATCTTAAACATTTGACACATCTTTAAATCAATTTAAATGCAATTATAAAACTGCCCAAGATAAAACTGATTATCGTCTTATGCATCGGTATTATAAATTTATTAAAATCAATACGTTTTTGTTTTATCCATATATAGCGAAATGTAAAATCAAATCTTTGTCTAATACGCATGGCTTTAAAAATTTATCTGAAAAACCAGAATCCTCATCAAAAGAAGTAGTAAAAAAAGTAAATGACCAATATCCATCTCCTTCTAAATATGGTAATTCATAATTTAGAGATGATGCATTAAAATTATCAATATCTTCGTATGAAAGATTGTATCCTTTCTTAAATTTAATACTAGTTTTAGCTAATTCGTCATTTAAAAAATAATAACCATCAATCTCATCATTTTCATCATATGAAAATCTTAAAAATGTATGTTGGACAAATGTTAAAGTCACTTGTACTTGTTGATTCGTATTATTTAAAGATTCGGAATTAGTCAATCCTGAAGAACAAGCCGAAACTAAAGTTAATAATGCCACTAATACAAATATTGAAGACATTTTATTCATTTAATAATTCCTTCTTTAATAATATTTTAATCAATAAAAGATTATGTGTAAAACATATTAAATATATTTTTAAACGTGAAACATTACAAAATTAAATATGATTGTCATTGTTAATATAATCTAAACTTCGTGATTTTCCGTGATACGAGGTTTAAACCCACAATACAAAATTATAATTTAATTTCTTATTTAATTTCATTTGATTTCAAATGGTGTTAATTAACGAAGTTTACTATTCAATAAAACTAAATAATTTAAAATTGAACTTGACGGTTAAAATTTGCCACAATCCACCGCAGGGAATAATTAAACCATATAGATAAAACCAAGGCTTGTTGCTTGAGTTTTAAAACAAATCTAGTGTAAAGCATTTACTTATACAATTTTAATGAGTGTTAATTAACGAGGTTTATAAAATTTCTATTTATCACATAAAATAAAAAAATCTGAATGCTTTATAGAAATTTCTAAGATTGCATCAGATATTTTTTAAAAATTTTGCCTACATTCTACACTTTTAATATAATGTTAAACCTTACAAAAACAACAACATGAACTTTTTGACTAAACTATTAATTAGTATTTTAATCTATGATTTCCCAATGACCAGTTTTATTTGAACCAATCCTATAAATGAGTCCTTTATTTCGAAGCGAGTTAAGAGTTCTAGAAACTGTGCGCTCAGATAAATTAGTCTGCTCACTAATTTCTTTTCGAGTTAAATTTCCATTTAACGATATAGCTTCTATTATTAGTTTTTCAGCCTTAGATAATGTATGGTCGTTTATTGTGCCATTTATTGTGCCATTTATTGTGCCATTTATTGTGCCATTTACAGTGCCACTTACAGTGCCACCTTGGCCGAAACCAATCTTATCAAACGGGATAGTCACGGTTATTGTATTGGTAGAAAATTTATAGGCACTCTTCCCATAAACTTTTACCACTTCTGGTACGCCATGTCCAGAACGTTCAACAATACGGCATGACTTAAATA
Source organism: uncultured Bacilli bacterium (assembly GCA_944358865.1). Classification (GTDB taxonomy): domain Bacteria; phylum Bacillota_I; class Bacilli_A; order RFN20; family CAG-826; genus CAJOOD01. Next base: position 17,632 of record CALVRV010000004.1, read on the forward strand.
TATCCATCAAATCAGGATTAACAGGCTTTGAAATACCAGCTAAAAATTCTTCTTCAGTAAGACCATAAGGAAGACCGCCTTGCGATTCTATTTCCATCCTATCTTCAAAAATATAGATTTGTGGCGAAATATGCGTATCCCATAAGTTGTGGACACAGGCGTTGATCCAGGCTTCCTCAAACGCTTTGTTATCAAACATTCTTTTTTCTTTGCGAGGTCTGCTGCTCACATCAACATAGGTCGGATTGATTGCCTCACAATAATTTATTGCATCCTTGTATGCTTGTATTAGTGACTTATTACCATATTCGTTGCGCATCAAATATTCAGTTTTATCTTTACCTTTAAAAACACAAACTGCAATTGAAATTCTATTTTCATCTGATAACAAATTCGCTAGTAAGTTGTATCTTCCGTCGCTTGTTACAAGATTAAAATTATTAAGGAAAGTATCATCATTAATATGAACATCATTTAAACGAAGTTTATCCCTTAAAGTTTCAAATTTTAAATCGGTTCTATTAATAGGTATTTCACTTAATAAGGTGCGTTTATAATTTAAGGAGGCGATGAATCTTCTGTCAATCTCTTCTTCGCTCATTGGTGTTGAAGATGTTCCATCTCTATAAAAACATCCCGTTGCACTTCTTCCTTCTTTCTTAATGTAATAGAGTTTGGTTCCTTTAGTTACTTTGACAGTAACAATAGTTTTATCATCTTCAAGTAACGAACCTATTTCACACAAGCCTTCTGTTGATGGAAGAATCTGATCTCTAATAATGTCTCTTATTTCTCTCATTGTTTTATCGACATTGGTTATACCTACAACTTCACCATTATCATCAACACCAATATATATAATTCCATTTCTAGTATTTAAAAAAGCAACGACTTCTTTTGCAAAATCTTTTGTTAATGTTCTTTTAAGTTCTATAGTTTCAGATTCTTGAAATGTCATTATAAAAACACCTGCTTTCTTGCCTATGTTTATTATAACTAAAAATCGCTTATTTTTCCATATCTTAGAGAAATTTAAAATCGCAAAAAAAGCTAATGAATTACTCCTCAGGATTTATCATTATCTCAAACCATTTATAAGGCTTGAATGTTATTGATTTATCTTTATTAACCACTGCTTTTTCTAGGTTGAAATTAAATATTCCATCATCTAATTGAAACAATACTTGCTCATTTTTTAAAGTTTTGAGAAATGAATTAATATTGCATTCATCATCTATCTTCTTTTTTTGACTAATCATATTTTTATCTTCACTATGTTATTAAGTTGCTACACAGCGTTATTTTAATAAGCATCTATTTGTCACATAAAATAAAAAAATCAGAATGCTTTATAGAAATTTCTAAGATTGCATCAGATATTTTTTAACAATTTTGGTGGACCTGAAGGGGATCGAACCCTCTACCTCCTCCATGCCATGGAGGCGCTCTCCCAGATGAGCTACAGGCCCATATTTTAAAAGGCATCTTTTTTGACGCCTCTTAATTTTATGTGTTTTTAGGTTATTTGTAAATAAATTTTTATAAAATTGTTACAGTTCCGTCTTCTTTTACTTCAATATCATCATCACTTTTAATTGTATCTAAAAATTCTTTTCCTAATTTATCAATGACAATAATATTTGAATTTTCCCATACTTTAGCAAGAACAACACCCGCTGCGGCTAAAGAATCAATTGGTTCACTAAATAATAGACAAGCCGGATTGATGCCCATTGAACAGACAACTTGCAAGACCATTCCTCCAGTGGTAGAGCCAATAGTCATAGGTAAGGCTAAAGCAATACCGGTAATGTTTTTTCCGTAAATATCACTATTATTTTGATCAGAAGCAATGACTTGTTTTTTGTTCATCAACGCTGATTTTTGAAATGTAGCTAAAGTATTAACACCCTGTTTTGAAACGATAACTTTTCCTTTATAATTTCCACTTGCTAAAACACGTCCTTTAAATTGTTTCATCTTATTTGACCTCCTTACCACATATTGCTAAGAGTAATTCTTCATCTTTATAATATCTTGCTATTGAATATGTTCTTAATTTATTAGAACTTGTCATAATACGATGTGATTTAGTCAAAGGATTATTAGTGTACATCAAAGGACAAATACAAGTAAGTGTCGCTCCTGTTTTTAATAATCTTTGATAATTTGGTGTTTTCATAAATTCTTCTTTTACTTCAGGTGCGGTGCAAAGAATTGTTCTTGCTTTAACTTTTTTTAAATTGTTTTCTTTTAAAGCATTAACTATTCTATCCGTCCATAAATTAAGTTGATTTAAAGATAAATGTGGGCATCCAATAAACGCTAAATTGCCTTTTTTATCTTTATTTTTCCACATAATAGGATAAGATTTATAAATTCTTTCTAATTCTTCATCATCAATAACATATTCTTTATAATCTTTTACTAATAATTTAGTTTTTAATTTCTTTGCTTCTGGTGTTAAATTTTCAATATGGTAGAGCCCTACTGCACCATTTGAAGCAGTTGCTGCTCCAAAATCTTTTAAATAATCACAGACATCGTCGGTAAGTTCACTGCCTAAAAATTTATCTAATCCTACAATATAAGGAACTTCTTCCATAACTTTCATTCCAATTGCAGAACCTAGTATTTGTGGAATAGGTTTTTTACTAGTTTTAACAATAACTTTATAAGTAGCTTTTCTTCCTTCATCGGTTAAAAGACCAAATTCTGGTACATAACCTAATATTGAACCGAAAATATCAATCATTCCAGAATTACGATTACATCTAGCCCCTAATACCGAATTAGCGTAATTTACCGCACTTGATTCAGCCCAAGATAAAATATCTCCTTCTTTTGGGATGTTGCCTACTTCTTTAAAATAGCAAGCACAAGTAAATTTATCTTTTGAAGTAAGACCAATTTTAGTTAATTGTTTTTCGTAATCTTCTTGTTTTCCATATAAAATAAGGTTAAACACTAATTTTTCTAATGGACTACATTTAACATTTTTATAATCTAGAGGTCTAGGATCCATGCTAAATCCACCTTCTGCTTTTAAATCTGCAGCAATAATTTCATCCATTATACGATAGACAGGTTTTAATAATGGAATGCCAAAAGATGTTACTAAATGTCCTTGATTGTGCGTTACTTTAACTAATCTTTTTGCGTCAAAAATATCGCCATAACGAACAAGAGTTTCCATAATTTTAGCTTTAGTAGGACCTTGTTTTCCATTTAAAATATCTTTTTGTTCATCAGTTAAAACCATTTTTGGTTCATACATATATTATTTCCTCCTAATGACTATATAAATAATATACCATATTTTTGATTTTATTTTAGTGTTTATTTATTGAAATAATAAAATTATTATGAAAAAATAATTACGGAAAAAGGAGAATTTAATTATGGCGAAAATTATGGCAATTAATGCCGGTAGTTCATCTTTAAAATTTAAATTATATGAAATGCCTCAAGAACAAGTATTAACAAGTGGCATTGTTGAAAAAATAGGACATGATGATGCAATTTTTACATTAAAACATCAAGGCGAAAAAATAAATAAAATATTATCAATTAAAGATCACGCTGAAGCAGTAAAATTAATGCTTGATGAATTAATTAATAATCATATTATTTCATCTTATGATGAAATTAAAGCGACAGGACATCGTATTGTTCAAGGTGGAAAATATTTTAAACATAGTGAAATTTTTAACGAGGATGTAGAAGCAAAAATTGAATCTTTAATTCCTCTTGCACCTTTACATAATGCAGCGCATCTAATTGGATATCGCGCTTTTAAAAAGATTCTTCCAAATATTGGTGCAGTCGCTGTATTTGACACTGCATTTCATATGACAATGCAAGAAGAAGACTATATCTTCCCTATTCCATATGAATATAGTGAAAAATATGATATTAGAAGATATGGTGCTCATGGAACAAGTCATCATTATTTAGCTTTAGAAAGTAAAAAATATTTAAGTGATGTTAAACATCCAAAAATAATCACTTGTCATATTGGTAGCGGCGCTTCAATAAGTGCGATTAAAGATTATCAATGTGTTGCAACTAGTATGGGTTTAACACCATTAGGTGGTATTATGATGGGAACAAGAACTGGTGATTTAGATCCATCAGTGATGAAATATTGCTGTTATTGTGAAAATAAAAGCGCAGAAGAAATGTTTCAAATATTTAATAAAAAGTCTGGTCTTTTAGGTGTCAGCGGTGTCTCTAATGATTCTAGAGACGTCTTAAGTGCTTTAGAAAATGGCAATAAAAGAGCTATTTTAGCTTATAAATTGTTTATCCGTCGTATTTGTGATTTTATTGGACAATATTATGTAAGATTAGGCGGATGTGATTTAATTGTCTTTAGTGCTGGGATTGGTGAAAATTCACCTGAAACTCGTACGATGATTATTGAACAAATAAAAGACGCTCTACATGTTGAAATAGATGAGAAATTAAATTCTTCATTAAGAGGTAAAGAAGGTTTAATATCTACTTCTAATAGTCAAATTAAAGTAGCCGTTATTCCTACTGATGAAGAAGTTATGATTGCTCGTGACACTTATAATTTATTATTAAAAGGTAACTAATTCTATGAAAAAAATATCAGAAGAGATCAAAAAAATAAATCAAAAATATCATCATGAATATGTAAGAATTTTAAACGCAATTAAAAGATATAATAAAATCGCTGTTTTTCGTCATATCATGCCAGATTTTGATGCTTTAGGAACACAATTAGGTCTTGCGACATGGTTAAAAGATAATTTTAAGGACAAAGATATTAAAGTTTTAGGTGATAATCATGTTACTTTTACACCACGTATTTATCCTGAAATGGATCGTTTAAACGATAGTTGGTTTAATGAACCATTTTTAGCAATTATTGTTGATGTTGGTAATGATTCAAGAATTGCTGACCCACGATATAAAAAAGCAAAATTTATTATTAAATTAGATCATCATCCAAAAACTGAAGATATCGCTGATGTTGATGTAACTGAGACCACTATGGCGGCAGCAAGTGAATTAGTCGTCAATATGCTTTTATCTTTTAAAGGTGATTATTTTATAAGTGAAAAATCAGCTTCTTATTTTTATAGCGCTTTAGTTGGTGATTCTGGTCGATTTATGTATTCTAGCACTAGCAAACATACTTTTGAAATTGCCCAAGCTTTATTAAATTGTAATATTAATATTTCAAAAATTTATCAAACAATGTATGAGAAAAAAATTGATGATTTATATGTTACTAGTTACGTATTAAATAATTTTAAAGTCTCAAAACATGGCGTGGCTTATTATTTATTACCTTTAGATATTCAAAATAAATTAAAAATTACAACCGAACAAGGCAAAGAAAACGTTAATCTTTTTTCAAATATCAAAGGAATTAATGCTTGGTGTTCAATTACTGAAGATAGTAAAGAACCATGCTGGAGAATTTCTATACGAAGCAAAGAAAAACCAATTAATCAAGTTGCCGCGATGTTTGAAGGTGGCGGACACGCTCAAGCTAGTGGCGCTAAAATTAACTCCTTATCTGATTTAGATCGTTTTATTAACGAATTAGATAAATTATTTATTGAATAAAAGATGGTATAAAAAAAGACCATCTTTTTATATTTATATAAAATATTTATTTGTTGTGATATATTAATAATATGTTTGCGCCCCTTCAAATTATTTCAGGCTACTCTTTTTTAAAAAGTGGATTAACTTTAGAAAATATTGTCAAAGCAGTCAAAAAATTTGACTATTTTGGTGCTGGAATTTGTGATATCAATGTGATGCATGGATTAGCAAAATTTGCTAGATACATGTCAAATGAAAATATTAATAAGCCTTATTTATGTGGCATTACTTTAAAAATAAAAGGATTTAATTTTTGTCTTTATTGTCTTAGTGAAAGCGGTTATCAAACATTATGTCAAATAACATCTTTTATTGATGAAGAAGATAAAATATGTCAATTTTTAAGCACAAACCAAAATGGATTATTAGGTATATTATCGACAAGTGATGATTCTATTAAAGAGAAATTTTTAAATGTAGATAATGATTTAATTTACAATATCAAATTTTTATCTAATTTAGTTCAAATATTTTATATAGGTGTTGATGCCTCATATCAAAAAGATATGCAAATTAATGAAAAAATACGTCAATTCGCGGATAAATATACGTATTTATGCGTTGCTTTTCCAAAAATATTATATTTTAAAAAAGATGATGCGATTGTTTTAAAAATAGTTCATGCGATTGATCAAGATGAAATTATTAGTGAAAAAAACTTACAAGGAAACAATGCTTTTTTAAGTAATGAAGAATACGAAAAACAATATTTAAAGCAAGAAATAGACGCGATTAATAATATTTTTAGACAAAATAAATTTGTCATGAATATAAAAAGAGGCGAAATGCTTTCATTTAATGCGCAAAACACGATTGAAAAATTAAAAAATGATACTTTTGCACGTTTAAAAGAATTAAATTTAGATAGTGATGAAAAATATGTTAATCGTTTAAATTACGAATTAGATGTCATTATTAAAATGGGATTTAGCGATTATTTTTTAATCGTCAGTGATTATGTTAGATTTGCTGAAAGTGTTGGTATTTTAGTTGGACCGGGTCGTGGTTCTGCTGCTGGATCTTTAGTATCGTATCTATTAAAAATTACTAAAATTGATCCTTTAAAATATGATTTACTTTTTGAAAGATTTTTAAATCCATCTCGTAAAAAAATGCCTGATATCGATATTGATTTTATGGACACTAGACGAGATGAAGTTATTAATTATTTAAAAGAAAAATACGGGAAAAATAAAGTTTCAAATATTATTACATTTTCGACAATATTAGCAAAACAATCATTACGTGATATTGGAAGAATATATAATTTTAAAATTCATGATATCGATTTATTATCTTCTCGATTATTAAATCCTAAATTATCTTTACGAAATTCTTATAAGACTAGTAAAGTATTTAAAGAAATCGTTGATAGCGATCCTTATTATTTAAATATCGTCTCTCTTGCTAGTAAAATTGAAAACCTACCCCGTCAATCTGGTATGCATGCCGCGGGTATTATTTTAAACAACACTCCGATTGAATATTCTTTACCAATAATTAAAGATTTTCAAAATTCTTATATCACTCAATATGAAATGGACGATTTACAAGAGCAAGGATTTTTAAAAATGGACCTTTTAGGTCTTAAAAATTTAACAATTATAAGTGAATGTGTTGATTTAATTAACGATGTATATAAAGATGCAAAACTTGATAAATTTAATATTCCTTTTGATGATGAAAAAGTTTTTCAATTGATTCAAGAAAATAAAACGATGGGAATATTTCAATTAGAAAGTTCTGGCATGAAAAACGCAATTAAAATATTAAAGCCAAGTTGTTTTAATGATGTGGTTGCCCTACTTGCTTTATTTCGACCTGGTCCAATGGATTCAATTCCAACATATGCAAGACGAAAACAAGGATTAGAAAAAATTAATTATATAAGTGATGATTTAAAAGATATTTTAAAAGAAACATATGGAATTATTGTCTATCAAGAACAAATTATTTTAATCGCACAAAAAATGGCTAATTTTTCTCTAGCTAAAGCTGATATTTTTAGAAACGCTATATCTAAGAAAAATTATAACGATATCAAGCAAATGCAAAATGATTTTATAAATGGTGCCTTAAATAATGGTTATTCAAATAAAGTTGCAAATGATGTTTTTGACCATATTTTAAAATTTGCAAGTTATGGCTTTAATAAATCTCACTCTGTAGCCTATTCAATGATCGCGTGTCAAATGGCTTATTTAAAAGCATATTATCCCTTATGTTTTTATCAAACTATCTTAAAATTTTCAAATACGACAAATGATCCTAAATTTTTAGATTATGTCGATGAAATGTCTTCTATTGGAATACATTTAGCTAAACCAGATATCAACTTAAGTACAGATAATTTTTTGATTAATCAAAACAACTTATTATTCCCTCTTTCATTAATTAAAGGAATAAATAAAGAGACTATAAAAGGAATATTAGATAATCGTTTAAAAAATGGATTATATAAAGACTTTTTAGATTTTATGATAAGAACATTCCAATATAAAATTAGTGAAACACAATATCTAAAATTAATTGATTCTGGCGCATTAGATTGTTTAAATCCTTCACGTGCGACATTAAAACAAGCTGTATCTTCTTATATGCAATACGCTTTAGTTATAAATAACGATAAAGGTCAAATGTCTTTAGATATTGATATGCTTCCACCACCTATTTTAGGAAAAGTTAATGATGACCCGATTGAAAATTTAGAAAATGAATATGATGTTTTAGGTATAATGTTATCAAATAATCCATTAAAATTTAAAAAAGATCTTTTATTAAAAGAAAATGTTATTTCAATAAGTGAAGCAATAAAAAAAGATAGAGCAAAAGTATGCGGAATTATTAAATCTATAAAAATAATTCAAACAAAAAAACAACAACCAATGGCGTTTATTAAAATTTTTGATGAAACAAAAGAAATGGAACTAACAGCTTTTAGTGATACTTATCAAGATAACATCTCCTTAATTAAGAAAAATAATATTGTTGTTTTTGAAATTTATAAAAATACATATCATAATAATACGACATATATTATTAAAACAATGAAACTATTAGAGGAATAATTATGGCAAATAAAATTACAATTATCGATGGAAATTCTTTACTATTTAGAGCGTATTATGCGACGGCATATTCACAAACTTCAATTATGCAAACAAAAGATGGAATCCCCACTAATGCGATTTTTGCTTTTGCAAATATGATGAGTAAAATTATTAATCAAACTAAAGAAAACGAAGCTATTTTTGTCGCTTTTGATATGGATAGTCAAACTTTTCGAAAAGAAAAGCTTGAATCATATAAAGCAAATCGAAAACCTTTGCCAGAAGAATTAATTAAACAATTCCCTATTGCCAGAGATTTTTTAAAATCTTTGGGTATTTTTTATTTTGAAAAACATGGCTATGAAGCTGATGATTTAGCAGGAACAATTGCAAAAAAAGCTGAAAAAGAAGGCTATATTGTCAATATTTATACCTCTGATAAAGATTATCTCCAATTAGCGAGTAATAATATATCAATTTATATACTTAAAAAAGGATTATCCGATATTGATATAATGACACCAATTACTATTAAAGAAAAATTTGGTTTTGAACCTTTACAAATCATTGATTATAAAGGATTAAGAGGTGACCCAAGTGATAATTTAACTGGAATAAAAGGTATTGGAGAGATTACCGCTGTTAAATTAATTAATGAATATCATGACTTTGATAATATTATTAAAAACGCTGATAATATTAAAGGCAAAGTTGGTCAATTATTAAAAGAACATGAAAATGAAGGTCGTTTATCAAGAGATTTAGCTATTATTGATTGTAATGTCAATGTCGATTTTGATATCAAAGATTGCATATATAAAGGATATGATTTTGATACAATTAATAAATTTTGTCTTCGTTATGAATTAAGACAATTTTTAAATAAATTACCAAAGCAATGGAAAAAAGTTTCTTTTGATGAAAATAATATTAATTCTTCAACAATAAAAACATTAAAAGATTTTCCTATTAATGATGAAATTGGTCTTGCAATTGATTATAGTTATGAAAATTATTTATTAGATCCAATATATGGATTTGCTATTTTTAATGATGATCAATCTTATTGTTATATTGATTATGAAAATGCTTTAAAAGATGAATATTTTAAAAACATTATCACAAATAAAAATATAAAAAAATCTATTTTTAATTATAAATCAGCGTTGGTAATTTTTAAAAAAATGGGAATATCTTTACAAGGTGTTGATTATGATTCTTTAATAGCTTCATATATTATCGACACTTCTTTATCTAGCAATGACCCATATATTGTTTTGGCTAATTTTGGTTTTGATATTTCTAGTTTACAAGAAGGCTCTTTATTAACTACAAATGATATTAACAAAACAATAAAGATTGCTCGCGCTAACCTTTTGTGCAAGCAAAAAGGATTAAACGAATTAAAACAAGTTGATGGATTAGATTTATTTTATAATATTGAGATGCCACTTAGTGAAGTTTTAGCGGATATGGAAAGCGAAGGTTTTCCTTTAAATAAAGAAAAATTACTTGAGATTGGCGCGATTTTTAAAGAAAAACAACGTGATTTAGAAGAAGAAATATATTCGCTTAGTGAGTGTAAATTTAATATTGCAAGTCCTAAACAAATCGGTGATATCTTATTTGATAAACTCCATTTACCGGATTTAAAAAATCGTTCAACTTCAATTGAAGCATTAGAAGGATTAGTTAATCTTCATCCTATTGTAGGTAAAATTATTGAATATCGTAAATATTTTAAATTAAATTCTACCTATATTGATGGATTATTATCTCATCTTCATAAAGATGGGAAAATACACGCGATGTTTAATCAAGCATTAACTTCAACTGGACGTTTATCATCTTCTAATCCTAATTTACAAAATATCAGTGTTAGAGATGAAGAAGCAAAAACAATACGTAAAGCATTTTATTATGATGAAGATGATGTCATCATTTTAAGTTTTGATTATTCACAAATCGAATTAAGAATTTTAGCCTCTTTATCAAATTGCCAATTAATGATTGATACATTTAATAATGGCGATGATATCCACTCATCCACTGCTAAAGTTATTTTTAATACAGATAACCCTACTCATTTAGAAAGACAAAAAGCAAAAGCAGTTAATTTTGGAATTGTCTATGGAATTAGTGATTGGGGTTTAGCAAGTCAAATTAACGCCCCATTAAAAGATGCTAAAAAAATAATAGATGATTTTTATAAAAACTATCCTCAAATTGGTCAATTCTTACAAAATGTCGTCATAAACGCTAAAAAAGATGGCTATGTTAAAACAATATGTAATCGTCGTCGTTATTTAAGAGAATTAAACGCGACTAATTATCAACAAAGAGAATTTGCTAAACGTGCAGCAATGAATGCACCAATCCAAGGAAGCGCTGCTGATATTATTAAAATTGCAATGATCAAAATAGCAAATTTATTAAAAGATGGTAATTATAAAAGCAAATTGGTCTTACAAATACACGATGAATTGATATTTAAAATATATAAAGATGAATTAGATGTTTTATATCCACTTATTAAAGAAAATATGGAAAATGCCTATCCTTTAAAAGTTAAACTTATTGTTTCTGGTGGATATGGAAAAACCTGGTACGATGCTAAATAAGAGGTGAAAAATATGCCAGAATTACCTGAAGTAGAAACTATTAAAAATACTCTTGAACCATTAATTAAAAATTATCAGATTTTAAGTATTGAAGTATTAAGAAATGCAACTATTATTGGTGATGTTAATGATTTTAAAGAAAAATTAAAAAATCAAAAATTTTTATTTTTATCAAGAATTGGTAAATTTTTAATTTTCCATCTTAGTAATGATTATATAATAATTTCACATTTAAGAATGGAAGGCAAATTTTATTTTTTAAATAAAGATGATGATGTTGGTAAGCATGCACGTGTTATTTTTAATCTAGATAATAATAAAAAACTTGTTTTTGATGATTCACGAGCGTTTGGTCTTTTAAAATTATCAAAGACAAGTGAATATAAAAACGATGATTTATTAAAAAATATCGCAAACGAACCAAAAGATATTGATATTGATAAATTATATAATCTTGCTAAAAATAGTAATGTCCATATTAAAACTTTTTTATTAGATCAAAGTCATGTAGCAGGACTTGGAAATATTTATGTTGATGAAACTTTATTTAAAAGTAATATCCACCCTTTAACAAAAGCTAAATATATTACAAAAAAACAATTTGAAATTTTAATGAAAAACGCAGATAAAATATTAACTGATGCGATAAAATTAGGTGGCTCAACTATAAAAAGTTATCATCCAAGCCAAGGAGTTGACGGAAGATTTCAAACAACTTTAAAAATATACGATAAAAAAGGTCAATTATGCCCTACTTGTGGTCACATGATAAGAAAAATAAAAGTAAATGGTCGTGGTTCTAGTTTTTGCAGTCATTGTCAACCATACGTTAATGATACATATAATATTGTAATTTATGGTGAGGTCGGAGTTGGTAAAACTTTAGCCACTGATATATTTAAAGAATATCATTTTGATGTTTATAACGCTGATAAAATTGTTTTAGATTTATATAAAAATAAAGATGTTATTAAAAAAATTAATAAGATGTTTAATTTAAATTTTGCTAACGAAATTGATAAAAATATTTTAAGAACATATTTATCTAACCATATAAAAGATGTCAAAAAATTAAACAATTATATTCATCCTTTAGTAAAGCAAAAATGCATCGAAATTATGAAAAAGTCTACAAAAGTGAACAATATTTTTGAAATTCCGCTTCTTTATCAAGCGCATATGGATGATATTTTTGATGTTATTATTTTAATTAAATCAAAAAACCAACAACAACTTTTAAATCAAAGAAACGCTGATACAAGTAAACAACTTTTAAAAATTAATTCAACTAATATTATTAAAGAAGAAGACGCTGATTTTATTATTAATAACGATAGTGATATTAATAATTTGAAAAATCAAATTAAAGATATTATAAATAAATTGAAAAGTCGCCTAGGTCAATAACTTGGCAAGCATTTTGTAAGATATTTGATATTTGTTTACTTCTTATTGCCCCTGCTTTATTAAATGAATATAGTTCTCTTATTTCATCAATAGAAAATTCAGATGTAAAAATAATCATTTTTTTGTTGTTCATACGATTTGAAACAATATTATATAAAATACCGTCTCGAATAAAATCGTTTTTATATTCATCTCCAAAACCATCTAATATTAATAAGTCGCAGTTACAAATTGCATTCATCAATTTTGTAAATTCATTTTTATCAGAATAAGAAAGGTCATTTAATTCTTTAAAACGATACGAACAATCTAAAAAACAAATTTTCCAATCTAATTTTTTGCTTGCCGTATTGCTAATCGCGCTTGCGATATAACTTTTTCCTGTTCCTAATGAACCTTTAAGATAAAGCCATTTATTAGTCTTATTATTTAAAATATTGTTGATAGTGATAAATAAATCATTACTTCTTGTTTTAGATGAGTGATCAATTTTACTAATTGAAGCGTCTAAAAATTTTTCATCAATATCATTTATTAAAAATTTATTTTCAATTTTCATTTGTTTAAGAACCATTTCACATGGTTCAAGATTTTGTATTACTACACCATTTTTATAAACTAGATTAGTGACTAATAAAGGTCTTTCTTTTTTACAATTTTTTGCCCCTTTGCAATTTAAACAATATTTTAAATCGCTGACATAATTATTAATTTTGACAATATTATCTCTTATTGTCTTTTCACTCATTCCTAAATTAGATAAATTTTTGACAGCTTCTGGACAATTAAGATAATTTAAATACATTTCTTCTAATTGTTTTTTATCTTCTTTAATATCCATTGTAATTTTTATTTTTTCCATTTAATCATCATCTCCAAATTGTGCGATTAATTGTTCAAAGGCATCATTTTTATTGATATCCCCGTTTAAATTTTCATCTTTATTATCATCTAAATTTTCTAATTGTTTTTCGCTATTTATAGTTGAAGTTTTTGCCTTTCTTTTATTTCTTTTAGTTAGATAAGTAATTGCATCGTAGGCAGTAGTAATTTTTTCTCTTGCTAAAGATGAAGCAATTTTTTCAACATACCTTCTTGATAAGATGTTGTTATTAACTTGTAAAGTATAATCTAATATAGCATTAATTACACATGGCTTTAAGTTTAAATTCTTACTTAATGTTTCTATTAAATCTAAATCAGCTTGAACTGGCGCGATATTATTTTGAAGTAATTGTAAAAAATCTTTTGGTGCTTGAGTTTCCATCAAATTAATTTTTTGACCTAATGGAGTTTGACTAGAATTAAGAGATACACTAGAATTTGTATTAGTGTTATCTTCATTTTCAAAAGAAGGCAATTTTATATTATGTTGATAAAGATAATTTAATTTTTCAAAATCAATTTTATGACCATTTTCTTTTAAAGGATCAAAACATTGAATGACATATTTAGCGCTTGTCTCTTCGTTAATGCCATATAAAGATGATAATCTTTGAATTTCTTTTAAATTTTTCTTATTAAAAATGGTTTTAGAAATTTGTGAATTTTCACTAATAAATTTTAAGAAAATGTCATAATCAAAATCTAAATTAAATTTATTAGATCCATGGCCTAATATATTTGAATTATCATTTATAATGTTTTGCATATATTTTGCATTATAATCTGGCTTAAAAATTTCACCAAATTTAGCGCTTATATTTTGATATTTGTCATCTAAATCATTGTTTAAGAGGTAAATATTTTTTAATTCTTGAGATTTTCTTTCGCCTAATGATTCAATTAATAAGCCATTTAATAAAACATCATTAAAAAATTTTGATGGCACTTTTGGAGCGTATAAATTAAATAAATAATTATTAATGTTATTTTCTTTTTTAATGAAAGTTGAAATCAGACCAATTCCCTCTAATTTTTCTTTTTCACTAGCAAAATCCCCTACTGACATTTGCATATCGCTTATTAAATCATCAAAAACAAAAACCTTATAATTATTTCTTTTTGCAAGAGAAATTAATTTAAAATAAATAATACATGCTTTATAACCAATAATAGGCATATATAGATTTAAAATTGTGTCATAATCATAATCAGCGATTAAACTTGCAAAATGTACTTGAAATATGTCTTGTTTTGATAGGATTAGCATAATTTACTTTGCAATTATAACACAAGTAAATTTATATTTTATTAAAAAAAATAAATATGTGGATATGTGGAAAACACTTAATCGAATTAATCAAGATTAGTGCTAAATAATTTTAAAATTGATAAATTAAAAATGTGGAAAAATATTATTTATATATAGATATTTTAAAAAAAATATCATATATCCGCTCAAAAATATGATATATTATTATCGTTTGAAAAGGAGAAACACTATTTATGGTCAAAAAAATTGCGGTATTGACAAGTGGTGGCGATGCACCTGGTATGAACGCTTGTGTTCGTGCTGTTATTCGAGCTTGTATTGCTCATGGCATCGAACCATATATCGTATATGATGGTTATAAAGGATTATGCGATAATATGATTGTCAAAGTTGATAAAAAATTTACTCAAGATATTATTAATCGAGGTGGCACAATTATTTTAACGAGCCGTCTTCCTGAATTTGCTCAAGTTGAATATCAAAAAAGAGCTATTCAAAATTTAAAAGATAAAGATATCGATGCTTTAATTGGTATTGGTGGCGATGGTACTTATAAAGGTTTACTTGCTTTATCTAAATTAGGTTATCCTGTTATTGGTATTCCTGGCACTATTGATAATGACGTTGCTTCTACTGATCGTACGATTGGTTTTGATACTGCTTTAAATACAATTTGTGAATGTGTCGATAAAATCAAAGATACATCAAGTAGCCATCAAAGATGTTCGATTATTGAAGTTATGGGACGTCATTGTGGTGACTTAGCAATATTTGCTGGTATTGCTGAAGCGGCAGAATTAACAATTACATTTGACCATCAATTAAATGAAAAAGTTATCTTTGATAAATTAAAAAACATGCATGATAAAGAAAAATCTCATGCAATTGTCATCGTTAGTGAAAATTTAATGGATGTCAACGAATTTGCAAAACGTGTCAGTGAATATACTGGTTTTGAAACTAAAGCTGAAATTCTTGGACGTTTGCAAAGAGGTGGTTCCCCTACTGCTGAAGATAGAATCTTAGCATCAAGATTTGGCGCAGCAGCAGTTGAATTATTAGCAAATGATATTTCTGGTCGAGTTGTTGGTATTAAGAAAAACACAATTGTTGATCTTCCTATCGAACAAGCATTAAATATGGAAAGAGATATTCATAAACCTCTCATTCATCTTATTGATTTATTAGCGTAATGCGACTAAAATAAAATTAGGCTTTGACCAAAGACATGTCATCTAGAAGATGTTAAAAAGAGAATAAATCCATTGGCTGTAAGATTTTATAACTATTCTAGATGGTACCACTTTGTAGCCTCTTAAGTAATTAAGCGTGCCTGTCGTTAAAGGTAATTAAGTGTGTAATTAAATTATTACAAATAAAGGTGGTACCGCGCATTAAAGATGCGTCCTTAGGGAAGCCTTTTTTATTTTTTTAGGAGGAAAATATGAAAATTATTAATCATTTAGGAGAAATTGAAGAAATTAAAAAAGATAGTAAAGAAGCTTTTTTAACATTAAATCACTCCACTAGCCATTTACTTGCTCAAGCAATTTCTATTTTATATCCAGATGCAAAATTTGGCTTTGGTCCATCAATTGATGAAGGATTTTATTACGATATCGATTTTAAAAACCCTATCAATGACACTGATTTTGCAAAAATTGAAGCAAAAATGATGGAATTAGCAAAAACTAATGAAAAAATAATTCGTCAAGAAGTAAGTAAAAGCGAAGCATTAGAAATATTTAAAGATAATCCTTATAAAATTGAACTTATTAATGAAATTAATGATACAATAACTATTTTTAAACAAGGTGATTTTGTTGATTTATGCGCTGGACCTCACTTATTATCAACTGAAATGATTCGACATTTTAAACTTTTATCTATTGCTGGGGCTTACTGGCGTGGTAATTCAGATAATAAAATGTTAACAAGAATTTATGGTACTTCATTTTTTAACGCTCAAGATTTAAATGATTATTTAAATATTTTAGAACAAAGAAAAAAAAGAGATCATCGTCTATTAGGAAAACAATTAAATTTATTTATGATTTCTGAATATGGTCCTGGTTTTCCATTTTGGTTAAGCAATGGCATGATACTTAAAAATGAACTTATTAATTTTTGGAATCAACAACATATAAAATATAATTATCAATTTATTGAGACTCCAATTATATTATCTCGAGAACTTTGGGAAATATCTGGCCACTGGGATCATTATCGCGATAATATGTATACTTTAAAAATTGATGAAAAAGATTATGCAGTTAAACCAATGAACTGCCCTGGTTCTATTTTGGTTTATAAAAATGAAATGCATTCTTATCGTGATTTACCTATTCGACTTGCTGAATTAGGTCGTGTTCATCGCCATGAAGCCAGCGGTGCGTTAAATGGTTTATTTAGAGTTAGAACATTTACTCAAGATGACGCGCATATATATTGTCGTAGAGATCAATTATTAGATGAGATTACTACTTTACTACAATTTTTTGATGATATGTATAAAGTATTTGATTTACCTTATCATATTGAACTTTCAACAAGACCAGAAAAGGATTTTATTGGTGATATATCTATTTGGAATGAAAGTGAAGAGATTTTGAAAAAAGCTTTAGAAGCATCTAATAAGGAATATAAGATTAATCCAGGTGATGGTGCATTTTATGGTCCAAAACTTGATTTTAAATTAAAAGATTCTATGGGAAGAATTTGGCAATGTGGAACAATACAATTAGATATGAATTTGCCAAAAAGATTTGAAATGTATTATATTGATGAAAATGGTGAAAAAGTTGAACCAATCATGCTTCACCGTGCTTGTCTTGGATCTTTAGAAAGATTTATTGCTATTTTATGTGAACATTATGGCGGTGCCTTCCCTACTTGGCTTGCCCCTGTTCAAATCGATATTTTACCAGTCAATAATAACTACCATTTAGATTATTGTAAGAAAATATTTGATGAATTAAAAAATCTTGGCTTTAGACCTTATTTAGATGATAGCAATGAAAAATTATCTTATCGTTTAAGAAATTCACAAGTTAAAAAAGTTCCAATTACAATTGTTATTGGAGATAATGAAGTAAATCAAAATCAAATTACTTTTAGAAGATATTCTTTTAAAGAAAATCAAACTTTAAAATTTGATGAATTTCTTAAACTTATTAAAGAAGAGGTTGAAAAGAAAATTTATTATAAGCCAAATAACGTGAATTCTTAAACTAAATTCCGTTTTATACCAAAAAGTTAAAAAAGATGTTGCAATTTATAGTTTATATATATAAAATATAAGTCGCAAATGAGGTAGAAAGAAGAGGCACCCGCTTCTCGCCAGACCGAAATATATTGGTTGGCAAATGCTGCTTAGATGATTTAAAAATTTCACGGGTGCATCAATATGCCCCGTTTTTATTTGAAAAGGAGATGATTGATATCGTAGTCGAACAAAACGTAGGACCAAAACCAAACGCTAAATCTAAAGATAATGTTTTATTAAACAATCAAGTAAGATTCCCATTAGTAAGGCTAATCGGTCCAGATGGTGAACAATTAGGTACAATGTCTTCTCGTGATGCTCAATTAAAAGCTAATGAGATGGAATTAGACCTACTATGTGTTGCAAGCAATGCAAATCCACCAGTTTGCAAATTAGTAAATTATGGAAAATATCGTTATGAGCAACAAAAGAAAGCTAAATTAGCAAAGAAAAATCAAAAAGTTGTTGAAAATAAAGAAATACAACTTACTCCTCAAATTGGTGTTCACGATATGCAAACCAAGGCAAAAGCCGCGATTAAATTTTTACAAGAAGGCAATAAAGTTAAAGTTTGTGTACGATTTAGAGGAAGACAATTAGCCCATACTGAAGTTGGTATGGACACCATTACACGCTTTATCGACTTAACGAGCGAATTTAGCCAAATCGAAAAACAACCAGCGTTGGATGGAAGATGGCTAATCGCAATCATCGCACCTAAGAAGCAGACAAAGTAAGGAGGAAAAAATATGCCAAAAATGAAATCTAAAAAGGCTTTAACAAAAAGAATTAAAGTCACTGGCAGCGGAAAAATTGTGAGGCACTCCGCTTATACATCACATTTAGCCCCACACAAAACACACAAACAAAAAAGACATTTAAGAAAAGCATCAGTCATGCACAATACTGATTATAAGAGAATTAAATTTCTCATTCAAAAATAGGAGGTAGCAAAATGAGAGTAAAAGGTGGAACAGTTACCCATGCACGTCGTAAAAAAATCTTAAAACAAGCTAAAGGTTATTGGGGTAGCAAGCACGTCTTATTTAAGACCGCTAAAGAACAAGTTTTACGTTCACATCGCTACGCCTATATTGATCGTCGCAATATCAAACGTGACTTTAGAAAATTATGGATTAAAAGAATTAACGCTGCATGCAGAATGTGCGATATTTCATATAGCCAATTTATGCACGGTTTAAAAGTTAACAAAATTGAAATTAATCGTAAAATGTTATCTGAAATGGCTATTAATGATTTTGCAAGTTTTGAAGCTTTAGTTAAAACTGTTAAAAAATAATTATTATATCTTTTCAAAAATTAATTAAAAAAACAGGCGTCATGCTTGTTTTTTTATTATATTAAATCATCATCTTTATTAGTTATTAACTTAACTTCTATATTTTTAATAGCGTCATCTATTAAAGACTTCCAATCAAATTTTGATTCATAATAACTAACATCTTCACTTTTTGGTGCTGTTTTAGGTGATTTAGGAGTAAAAATAGTGCAGCAATCTTCAAAAGGTCGAATAGAAATATCATAAGTCTTAATTTTTTGTGCAATAGAGATAATATCGGTTTTATCAAAAACCGCTAATGGGCGAATCACTAATGTATTAATTACTTCATTAATTGTTTGCATACTTACAAGAGTTTGTGAAGCAACTTGACCTATTGATTCACCATTTACAATTGCTAAACATTTTCTTTGTTTTGAAATTTGTTCACTAATGCGATACATCATTCTTCTCATAATCGTAATTGCATAACTTTCAGGACAAAAATTATATATTGCATCTTGAATTTTAGTAAATGGGACAATAATTAAATTTATTTTATCTTGATATTTATTTAAAACATGTAAAAGATCATACAATTTATAAATAACACCAACTTGTGTATATGGAGGGCTAGCAAAATGTATACAATCAATTTTTATGCCTCTTTTCATCATCAAATACATAGCGACAGGCGAATCAATTCCTCCAGATAACATTAATAAGGCTTTACCCCCACTTCCTAATGGATATCCTCCTGCACCTTCAAAAGTTTTTTCAAAGACATAGCATGCTTCATTTCTAACTTCAATGAAAATATTTTTATCAGGATGATGAACATCAACTTTTAAATGGTATGTTTTTAAGATATTAGTTGCAATTTTTCTAATTATTTCATCGCTATGAAGAGGAAAAGATTTATCAGCCCTTTTACAATTTAATTTAAATGTTTTATCGTTTGTTTGATCAATTAATGATAAACAAATATTATTAATTTCGTCTAAATTTTTCTCACATTTATAAACAAGTGATATTTTTTTAATGCCAGAAATATCTTTAAGTGTATCTAATATTTCTTCATAATTATATCCATTTAACTTGATATAAATATGATCATATAAAACATCGTATTCAAGATATTGATAATCTTTTAATGAATTTTTTATGTTTTTTGCTAATAGCAAAATAAAATCTTTTTTATTTTTACCTTTTGTATTTAATTCGCCAAAACGAACCATTAAATATAAATTATCGTTCATCTTTAATCTCCATATTAAGTGTTTCTACAGCATCGATAAATTCATCAGCCTCTTTTAAAGTATTGTATTTGCTAAATGATATTCTTAAAGTGTTTTTATAAATTGATTCATTTTTACCTAATGCTTTTACAACATAACTAGATGAATCAACATGACTAGAACAAGCACTTACAGTTGTAGTTTGAATTCCTTTTAAAGACAAAGCCTCACACATAACAGAAGCTTTTTTATGCTTAAAAGAAAAATTTAAAATGTAGCATAAATCGTCTATTTTAGAATTTAATTCGTACAAATCCCCATTATTTTTTAAATATTTGAATATTTTATCATGTATTAATTGAACATTTTTTTGATGAATATCAATCTCTTTAATAGCCTTTTTAATAGCTAAATTTAAACAATAAGCATTAGCTAAATCTAAAGTCCCGCTTCTAATATTTTCTTGTTGATTGCCTCCAAAAATAAGAGGAGATAATTGTAAATTTTTCTTTAAAATTAAAGCGCCTTGACCTTTCATAGAGTGAATTTTATGACCTGAAAGTGTAAACATATCAAATAAATTGTAATCATAATTTATTTTTCCAATTGCTTGAACTGCATCGCTATGAAAAATAACATCTGGATATTCTTTTAAGATTTCTTTAATCTTAGACATATCATAAATTGTTCCTATTTCATTATTTACAAGCATCAAAGAAACTAAAATCGTCTTTTTATTTATCAAAGTTTTAAAATGTTCAACATCATATTGACCATCACTTTTAATTTTTAAATATGAGACTTTAATATTATATTTTTCACTTAAATATTTACTAGCGTTTAATATTGAAGCATGTTCCACTTCACTTACAATGATATTATCACCTTTTTTAATATTTTTAATAACATAACCAATAAGCGCGAGAGAGTTTGATTCGCTAGCGCCAGATGTAAAAATAACATCATAATCATTTTTCAAATTTAAAGATGATAAAATTTGATGTTTAGTTTGATTAAATAAATGTTCACAATGTTTAGAAAAATTATTTAAAGAAGAAGGATTAGCGTATAATTCTTCATTTATTTGTCTATATTTTTCTAAAATATCTAAATCTGGTTTAGTTGATGCAGCATTATCAAAATATATCATTAGTTGTTATTAATTCCCTCTTCTACATGTTTGTTTTTTAATAATTGGACAACATCATGATATGTATTTTTAAATTCCCCATTAAAAAATTGTTGTTCACACAATAATAATTGCTGATGGACATCAATTTGATGATAACGATCTCGATTAGCGTATAATATAGCGGATTCTGCCATTGATGAAACATTTGATGCATCGTTGATATTATCAAATAGTTCATTAGTAAGACTTTTTAAAGCATCAACTTTAGCGTTAATTGTATTTACATCAATTGGAGTAATTCTTAATGTATCGTATATTTCACTAAGTAACACATACGATTGATCAATATCATCTTGATATTTATCAATAGTAGTCTTAATTGCGATATTTCTAAGTTGAAGTTCTGCTTGTTTTAGATGGTAATAATAAGAAAAGACTAAAGAATAGGCATCTTCACTAGATATTTTTAATGATTCAAGATAAATTTTAAAATTGTCAACTTCTTGAGAAACCTTTTCAAAATCTTGAATTAATTTTTCTAATTTATTTTGTAATGTTGAATAAGGTGTTGGTGTGGAAGAATGAATAAATGTATCAAGAGATCTTTTTGAAACACCTAATTGATTTATATCATCTTTAAGTTTTTTAATTTTTGCTTGTTCTTCCTCGTCAATTTTATAAATATTATTCATTTCAGGAAGCAAAGAACATAATCTTAAGAAATTCTTTTCTAAATCCAAAGCATCGCTATAAGTTTTAGAACAATTGGCATCAAAGAAAATTTTACTATCCACTTCTTTTCTAAAATTATTATGTAAATTTTCAATATCATTTTGCATTGTTAAAGCATCATTTTTAACATCTTTAATGTTTAAAGAAATGAGTCGTTGTTTTAAATTGTTTAAATTATTGGTAAATTCTTCAAATTCATGACTAAGTAATAAATGATGTAAAGGATAATTTTGTATACTTAATGATTCGCTTTCATTTTCAACAGATTTTATTTTTTCAGGTAAAATTTTAGTAACTAAAATACATAATTCAGGAAGTTCTTGTAATACATTTTTTAATTGATCAATAATTTTTTCAATATTAGGTAGCATCGCGTTAGCGTCTTCATATTCCGCTGATTCAATATGAGCTTCAAATTCATTAAATTTATGATCTAATTTATCAAAAACCATATTTAAGGAATTACTAACAATTTCTAAATCAACAGCGTTAGAATTATATGTTTGTTTAACACTACGTAAATTTTCTTTTAATCGAAGTGCATATTGTCGAGATTCTTCTTCTGGTTTAATTAATTTATTTAATTGTGAATCTAATTCGTTAGTAGCGTTTTCAAAATCAGCAAGAGATTTTTTTCCTTCAGAGAGAGCTTTTTTAACTTGTTTATATTGTTTATTTTTAATTAATGTTTTAAGTTGACGAATAATTCCCGCGACATATTTATCTTGCATATCAAAAATGTATTTAAATTTTTTATGATATTCATTATAAATATCGACATATAATAAATTAGTTCTGCTAATCATCTCTAATCTTTTGACATATTGAGCATCTTGACCAATTAATAAGCCGTCAAGATAAGAATAACGACGTTCTAGGTCTTTTATTTGTTTTTCTAATCTATGTCGACTAAAAACAAATTTATAAAGTAAAATAAAAATTCCAATTAAAAATAAAACGCCTAGGCATATACCAACAATTAACCAAGGTAACATTTCACTATCTAACAATACAACATAAAACATAAAGCAACCTCTATTCTTAATAATATTGTAGCGAAAACATTATTAATTTTAAATAAAATTAAAAATATTTTTTTTAAATAAAAAATAGTTGACTTAACTTAGTTAAGTATGTAAACTTATCGTTGCATGTAATAAGCAGGTTAATATTGCTCGTCTGATGTCTAAAACAAAAAAAGTAACTAAAGCTATATGGTGAAACTTAGACACCCGGAGTAAGAATTAATCCCTATCATTATTTGCCAACAAATAAAGAAAGGAGAAGAAAAATATGAGATACACAGGTTCTACTTGGAAAAAATCCCGTCACTTAGGTTTTTCTATTTTAGAAACAGAAAAAGAATTTTCTAAACGTCGTTATGGTCCTGGTCAACACGGCAACGATAGAAAGAAAAAAGCTTCTGAGTATGGTAAACAATTATTAGAAAAACAAAAGTTAAGAACAATGTATGGTGTCAATGAAAGACAATTCAGACGTCTATTCATGCTTGCATTAAAAAGCAAAGAAGTCACTGGTTTTGCCTTTATGAAATTACTTGAATCCCGTTTAGACAATCTTGTCTATCGTATGGGATTTGCAAGAACAAGAAGAGCGGCTAGACAATTAGTTAATCATGGTCATGTTCTTGTCAATGGCAAAAAAGTCTCTATCCCAAGTTACTTATGTCAAATTAATGATGTTATTTCTATTCCAGAAAAAGATCAATCAATGAAAGTAATTAAAGATTCCTTAGACACTGTCAGTAATAAAAGTTGTGATTATGTTAGTGTCGATAAAGAAAAATTCAGCGGTATCTTTGTTAGAGAACCAAACCGTAATGAACTTCCAAAAGATATTACCGAATCACAAATTGTCGAATACTATAACCGTAAATTATAATATTCTTGTTTGTCACTTATTAAAAAATTCCGCCTTCATGGTGGAATTTTTCTTTACTAGTAATTAATATTTTTATTATTTTGTGATTAATAAAGAATATAGCTTTTTACCACGTTTTAAAACATGGTATTTGTTAAATAAAGCGTTGTCGCTATTTAAGATATAATGTTCATCAGTTATTTTATCGTTGTTATGTGAAATAGCGTTATTAGATAAAAATTGTCTTGCTTCTCTTTTACTAGTTGCTAACTTACATTCAATTAAAGCATCAACAATATTGACATTAGTTGTCTCAACATTAACAATTAAACCATTAAAAACTTCTAATAATTGTTTTTCGTTTAACGATTTTACATCACCATTAAATAGTGCATTAGACATTTTAACTGCATTTTGAGCCTCTTCTTCACCATGAATATCTTTAACGATTTCATATGCGAGTGCTTTTTGAGCAATCCTTTGACCAAGATTATTTAAATGGTCACGAATGATATTTTCAATTTCATCGTGGCTTAAAAATGTAAATACTTTTAAATATTTGCAAGCATCTTCATCAGTCGTATTATAAAAATATTGATAAAGTTGATATGGCGAAGTTAATTCTTTATTTAAAAATAAAGCGCCTTGTTCTGATTTACCAAATTTTTTACCATCAGCCCGAGTAATAAGATGACAAGTCATTACACTTGCTTGAGGATTTTCTTCAACTTTTCTTATTAATTCTAAGCCACTAGTGAGATTACCCCATTGATCGCTGCCACCGACTTGGATGTGACAATTATATTTACGATATAATGTTAAAAAGTCGATAGCTTGTAAAATATTATAAGTAAATTCAGTAAATGAGATTCCGCTTTCTAAACGTGAAGCAATAATATCTTTACTTAATAAATAATTAATAGAAAAATATTTGCCATAATCCCTTAACATATCTAATAAAGTTAAATTAGACAACCAATCATAATTGTTTAATAAGATACCTTTTTTAGGATCTGATAAATCAATAAATTTTTCTAATTGATTTTTAATAGATAAGGTATTCGCTTTTAAAGTATCTTCATCTTGAAGATTTCTTTCTTTACTTTTGCCAGAAGGATCACCAATCATTCCAGTCGCACCACCGACAACAGCAATAATCCTGTGGCCAGCTTTTTGAAGGCGCATTAATAATGAAATCATGACGTAATTTCCAACGTGCATGCTACTAGCGCTTGGATCAAAACCACAATAAATAGTTTGAGGTGTATTTAATAATTCTCTCATCTGTTCTTCATTTGAAAAATCTTTAATTAATCCTCGATATAGTAAATCATCTAAAATATTTTCCATATGCACTCCTTTTTATATTAATAAATTGGATAATTAACTTTTTCTAAGCGTTTACTTGGAATATCTTTTCTTCCAACTTTTGCTTCATCTTTTCCATCTAATTTAACTAAATCACCAGTAAATCCGACCGTAGTGTTATTAACAAAATAAGTTCCAACACCATAAAGATCAACTGGAACATTTAACTTTTTCCATTGTTTAATTTTTTCCATAGTAAATGAAGAAGAAACCACTATTTGAACATAATTAAATCCAGCATCATCTAAAGCTTTTCTTAAAGCAAAAATTAATTCTTTGCAAACTCCATGTGGATCAAAATTAGAAGTATCTTTATCATCAAAATAATGATCGATTAACGATAAAGAAGTATCAACACGGACAGCTTTTAAAGTATGGCCTAAATGTTTAGCTAATTTTAAAGAATCATTAATAACATCATTATTATAATCAATTAAAGCAGTGACTTTTTCATTTGGGAAAGTTTTATGATAAATGTCTGCTGCTTTTAAAACATCACCTTGACACATTTCAATTAAAGCGTGAGGCATAGTTCCCATACCTTTTCCACCCCACCACAAACCTTGAGCGTCAGTGCTGACTTTATCAATGCCTGCGACAAATGTTGCATAACCATCACCGATTTGAGTAAGATAATCATCTTGACGATCTGCCATAGAAAAACATGGGGTATCACCGATTATTTTTTTAACATAATATACGTTTGTGGCAACAGAACTTCTTCTTGCTAAGATACCATCGATAACGCTTTCTAAGAAACCAAAATCTTCATAATGTCCTGTTACTTTTAAAACTGGTTCATTTTTATTTATGATGTCGCCATCATTTAAAGATTCAATAATTAAATTTTCAGGATGGTTAGCAAATGTGTGAAGAAGCGCGATTGCTTCATCAATACCGCACAACATGACATCATCTTTTCTTTGAAACCATTGCATTGTAACAATATGACCTTTTAAATTTTCTAAAACAATTTGTTTTGTTTTTAAAAAATAGTTAGCGGAAAAAAATCCATCTTTTAAACGTGGGTCAAATTTAAATGTTTTATTAGTTAGACGAGAAATTTTTCCTTGTTTTTTTAAGTTAATCTCAAGTTGTTCCATACTTTTCTCCTTGTTATATTGTAAATATTTGTTGTTTACGAGTAAACAACTTTCTTTTATATTGGTATTCTTAATTTTTTAAAAATAATTGCAATTTAAAATAAAAACACTGCAAAAATAATATATTTAAGCGTTATTTAAGATATTTTTTATATCTTCGTTTGTTAAATTTTCAAGTATGTTAATTAATGACAATTTGCTAATATGATAATCATCGCTATCAATAATGCTATTAGCGCTGTGTAGATTAACCGCGCATATACAATGTGTAAGTGTTTTTATTCCTTCATTTGAAGTATGAAAGACACCAGCATTTGTTCCACCTAAGGATTTAAAATATTGATATTTACCATCAACATTTTTAATAGCTTTTTCTTGTAATCTTAATAAAGAAGGTCTAGCAATCATAGTAGGATCAAAATATCTAATTAATAGACCATCTCCTAATTTACCATCTTCATTAACACTGCTACGGCTTGGAGAACAATCTAAAACAATGCATAGATCTGGCTTAATATGGTTTGCGCTTACTTTAGCGCCTCTTAAACCAACCTCTTCACAAACAGAGCCTCCAACATATAAATCAAAAGGTAATTCTTTATCTTTAAAATATGATAAAACTTCAAGACCTAATACAATTCCATAACGATCATCAATAGCTTTTGACATGATTTGTTTTTGATTATTAATTAAAATTGTATCGCCAATAAATGAAACCATATCACCAATGTTAATATTATTGTCCACTGCTTCTTTTTTATCTTTAAATCCAAAATTAAAATTCACTTGATTAAGTTTGATATCTTTTGTTAAAGAAACTAAATCAACCGTGCCTATAAATTGTTTAAAATCTTGATTAGTTAATTTAAATCTTTGCCCTGATATTGCTTCAAGAGATATACCTCCAATTGGCATACATCTAATTA
Organism: uncultured Bacilli bacterium; assembly: GCA_944358865.1. Taxonomy (GTDB): domain Bacteria; phylum Bacillota_I; class Bacilli_A; order RFN20; family CAG-826; genus CAJOOD01. The sequence goes on from CALVRV010000004.1 coordinate 45,435, forward strand.
AGCCATTATCTAAAATGCTCATGACAATAAAGCCAACTTCATCCATGTGCGCGTCAATTAAAACTTTATAAGCATTTTTAGTTTTTGATTTTTTATAAGCATAAATATTTCCTACATTATCTAAAACAAGTTCATATCCAAGTTTTAAATAATCTTCTTTTAAAATTTTTGCGATATTATTTTCATAAGATGATATCGCATCAATTTGACAATATTTTTTAAATAATTCAAATTCTTTTCTATCAAACATATTTACTCCTTTACTACTTCTAAACGATATATTTTTTGATTTAAATTTCGAAAATACGATTCATAATCAGTAATTTCATCAAAACTCGGATCAAATTGATAATCATAATCAATCTTTTTAATTTTAAATTTTGAATTATTAAAATATTTAATAGAATCTTCAAATAACAATTCATTATCAGTTTTAAAATTTAAAAATCCATCTTTTTTTAATATATCATAGTATATATCTAATAAATTATTTGAGGTAAGCCTTCTTTTATGATGTCTTTTTTTAGGCCATGGATCAGAAAAATTTAATATAATGCCGTCAATAGATGATTTTTTAATATCTAATATTATTTCATTAATGTCTTTACTTATAATAATTGCATTATTTACATCATTATCGATGATCTTTTTTAAGGTAATACCAGCACAGGTGGAATTTTTTTCAACACCAACAAAATAATAATTAGGAAATCTTAACGCCATTTTATATAAATAATCGCCTTTGCCAGAACCAATTTCTAATATGATTTTATCATGTTTAAATAAATTATCATCGATGTTAGTTGGTGATAATTCTTGTCTTTCAATTAATAAATCATTTGCCCATTTTTTATATTTTGTTCTCATCTTTTTTTATTAACTTTCCTAATGCAAGTATAGCGTCTAAATATATTTTCATTGATAAATAAAAATCATTTTTTCTAATACATTCATTTGCTTCATGCATATGAGTGTCAAAATCAGAAAATTGCATACCAAAAGCTACACAATTTTTAGCTTCTTTGGCATATGTTCCACCCCCAATAGCAAGAGGTTTAGCCTTTTTATCTTTACTAATTTTTTTATAAGAATGAGTAAGTGTTTTAATTAAAGGTGAGTCTTTTTTAAAATATAAAAGTTTAGCAGTTTCTTCAAAATCGACATTATCTTTGCCTAAACAATTAATAATATTTTGTTTAATGCTTTCCTCATCCATTCCATCAACAAAACGATAATTAACACCAACAAATAATGTATTATCATGATAATTAAATAAACCTACATTTAAAGAAGTAGATCCCATTTCTTTAGAATGACCATAAATATTTAATCCTTTTCCATCTAATGGTGCGATCATTTCATATATTTTTTTAATTTGTTCATCTTGATAATAATTAACTAAACAATCTAAGACTTCAATTGAAGAATTTTTACCTAATTCAGGAGTTGAACCATGAGCGGATTTACCATAATGAATAATAGTAAAAACACCATCATTAAATATTGATTCATCAACGATTCCACTTTGATTAAAATGATTAAATAAGTCATCGCTATTAATTTTGATTATTGTTTTATCAATAACCGCGTTAATAGCGACACCACTTTCAATCAAGAGAACATTTTTAAGATTAAGTGGATATTTAATATGAAAATTGATACACCCTTTTTCTGCAAAAATACAAGGAAAATCGCTGTCAGGAGTAAAGCCAAAAGTTGGTTCATATTTTTTTAAAGTTTCAAAATAATATTTCATTCCAAGCGATCCACTTTCTTCGTTTCCACCAATTAATAAGCGAATTTGATAGCCATTAGCTAAATCATAATCTTTAATAGCTTTTAAAGCATAATAAGAACAAATGACAGGACCTTTATCATCACTGACACCACGTCCATATAAAATATTATCTATTTCAATCATATCAAAAGGATCATGATTCCATTTTCCAGAAGCAGGAACAATATCAACATGGCCTAAGATAGTAATATTTTTAGGCCCTTCTCCATACAATATTTCAACAATTTTATTATCATAATTATTCGCAATAAAACCATCTTTTAAAGCTAAATTGTACATGTATTGTAAAGCTTTTGAAACGCCTTCACCAAAAGGATTTACATTTGATTTAGTTTTTTCATCATAAGTAGAATTGATGCTTATTAAACCTTTTAATGTATCTAATGATTCATCTTTATATTTGTCTAAGATAAGATTGTAATTTAATTTTTTTTGCATAAATGATACCTCAATAAATGGAGAATTAGTTAATTTAGGATAAGCCTTAAATAACGCTAAAGAGATGTTTGGTGTAATAATAATAGCCAAAACCAATTCAATTATACCATTTGTGGCAAAAATTGATGAAATTAAAGCTATAAAACCACCACTTGCAATAATATTTTCATTATTCATATTAAATAAAAATAACAATGATAAAGTTAAAAATGAATGTAAAATCGACATTACACCAGCATTTACATACATTAATGAATAACTTACCATCGGATTTTTAATACGTTTAATCAAAGAAAATAATAATCCGCTTACACCACCAAAAATCATTCTTGGAAGAATAGACACTAAAGGATTAATAAATAATGGATCTAAAATTCCAACTGGCATTGTCGCAGCTTTAATTAAGGAACACACACCAAATATAGTTCCATATAAAAGCCCTTTAGAAAATCCAAAAAGTAAGGCTCCTACTAAGACAATAACATGCATTAAAGTAAAAGAAATTCCAATTCCAGGTATGGTAATATATCCTAAATATGGAACAAAAGTAAAAATAACAATTAAAGCAAGGAAAAAAGCATCGATGCATAAAGATAAAACTTTTTTATTTCTCATTTTTAACCTCCGTATTTAACTTTAAAATTTGATTTAGACCATCGAATAATAATTGATCATCATAAATATAACCTTTGTTGATAAATTGTTTTTTTAAAGGTTCGCTATAACCACCAGTGACAATTATTTTATATGGCAATTTTTTTTCTTTTTTTATTTCATTTATAAAGCCATCAATCATTAATAAATGGCCTATAATTATGCCACTTTTTAAAGCGTCAATAGAGTTTTTAGCAATAATATTTTTTGGAAAATTATAATCAATATCCGGCAAAAGTGCAGTATTTTTAGTTAAACTTGCTTTACTTAGCCCTAATCCGTTTGCGATAATGCAACCAATAAAAACACCTTTATCATCAATAATTAATATTTTGCTTGCTGTGCCAAGATCAACCACAATGGAAGGATAACCATATTTTTTAATCGCTCCACAAGTATCACATATTAAATCAGAGCCTAATTCTTTAATATTATCAATTTTAAAAATTACTTTGGTTTTAAAACCAATTCCTAATATCATCACTTCTTGATGAAATATTTTTTTAAATATCGCGCTTATCCTTTGATTAAGGCTAGGAACAACACTAGACATAATGATATGAGAAATATTTGCTTTAGAATATGAAGAAAACAAATTAGAAAAAATAATATAATATTCTCCCTCTAATTTATTTAAATCAGTAGAAACAATGTGGCGATCAAGTAAATTATCATTTTGATATATCGCTACTTGAATTGTCGTGTTTCCAATATCAATTAATACGTTCATAACTTCCTCCATACAATCTTATTTTAAGTATCGTTAGATATAAAAGTTTTATTTATTTAATTATATTGCAACAATATTAACAATTTTGTTTTTAACAATGATGATTTTTTTAATTGTTTTACCTTCCGTGTGCCTTATTATTGCTTCAAGTTGGAAGATTTTTTCTTTTAATGAATCATCATCAATATCTTTATTAACAGATATATTTGCGCGTAATTTTCCATTTACTTGAACGGCAATATTTATTTCATCAAGTTTTATCATGCTTTCATCATAAGTTGGCCAACTTTGATAATCAATTAATTCATCATAGCCTAACATTTGATATAATTCTTCCCCTAAAAAAGGACATATGCACGATAACATTTTAACAAAGCCAGTTAAATATGGTTTATAGATACTATTAGATTTATAAACATCATTTATGAAAATCATCATTTGAGAAATTGCTGTGTTAAATTGAAGATTTTCAAAATCATTGGTAACTTTTTTAACCATGAAATTATAAGAATAATCTAGTTCATGACTATTTGTATCACTTATTTTCTTTTTATAGTCATCTTCACTAAATAAACGATAGACACGGTCTAAAAATCTTCTCGCCCCTTCTAAACCTTGACTTGACCAAGGTAAAGAAGCTTCAAGTGGTCCCATAAACATTTCATATAATCTTAAAGCATCCGCTCCAAAAGATTCAATTAATTCATCTGGATTAACAACATTGCCACGCGATTTAGACATCTTTTCCCCATTTGATCCTAAAATCATTCCTTGATGGAACAATTTTTTAAATGGTTCTTTACAAAATACAATTCCCTCATCATAAAGGAATTTATGCCAAAATCTTGCATATAATAAATGTAAAACAGCATGTTCGGCACCACCAATATATAAATCGACTGGTAACCAATGTTTTAATAATTTTGGATCACCAATTGCTTTATCATTATGTGGGTCAATATAGCGGATATAATACCAACAAGATCCTGCCCATTGAGGCATAGTATTAGTTTCTCTTGTTCCATGTTTTCCATCAACGGTAACATTTAACCACTCTTTTGCGTGAATAAGTGGAGATTCACCAGTTCCTGATGGTTTATATTCATCAAGTTCAGGTAAAACTAAAGGTAATTCATTTTCATTAAGAGGTTTTAAAGAGCCATCATCCATTAAAATAATTGGAATTGGTTCTCCCCAATATCTTTGTCTAGAAAATAACCAATCTCTAATTTTATATGAAGTTTTTTCTTTACCTAAATTTAATGATTTAAGTTTTTCTAAAATAACTTTTTTAGCATCATCTATATATAATCCGTTAGCGATATCGCTATTGATATGCTTAGCGTCATCTTCAAACGCTTGATCAATGACATCATTTTCCAAAACTTTTTTAATTTTAAGATTATGGGCCTTAGCAAATTCATAATCTCTTTGATCATGCGCGGGTACAGCCATTACTGCTCCAGTACCATAACTTGCTAAAACATAATCAGCAATATAAATAGGGACTTCCTCATTATTAATTGGATTAATTGCGTACGCTCCAATAAATACACCGCTTTTTTCTTTATTTACTTTTTGACGATCTAAATCTGATTTATGTGAAACTTCTTCTTGATATTTTTTAACATCATCAAGATATTTTGGATCACAAATTTTTAAAACAAGAGGATGTTCAGGAGCAAGACAAGTATATGAACAACCATATAAAGTATCTACTCTTGTTGTAAAAACGTCAAAACTTAAATCATTAAAATTTTTAATTTTAAAAGTAACGATCGCACCAGTTGACTTACCAATCCAATTTTTTTGCATTTCTATTGTGGAACTTGGCCAATCTAAAGAATCAAGACCTTCTAATAATTTTTCAGAATATTGAGTTATTTTTAATAGCCATTGACGCATGGGCTTACGAATAACATCAAATCCTCCTACTTCACTTTTTCCATCAATTACTTCTTCATTTGCAAGAACAGTTCCTAATTCTGGACAAAAATTGACAGGTCGATAGTCAATATAAGCTAAATCTTTATTATATAATTTTAAAAATATATCTTGTGTCCACTTATAATAAGATGGTTCACAAGTTGCAATTTCTTTGTCCCAGTCATAAGAAAAACCAAAAGATTGAATTTGTTTTTTAAACCTTTGAATATTAGTTTTAGTAAATTCATAAGGATGTTTATTCATTTTAATAGAATATTGTTCTGCAGGTAGACCAAAAGCGTCCCATCCCATTGGATGTAAAACATTATACCCCTGCATTCGTTTCATTCTAGCAATGATATCACTTGCAGTATATCCTTCTGGATGACCAACATGTAACCCTTGTCCAGATGGATAAGGAAACATATCTAAAACATAGTATTTAGGTTTACTAAAATCATAGACGTCGCAATAATAAGTATTATTATCCGACCATATTTTTGACCATTTTTCTTCGATTAATTTGTGATTATATGGCATAAATAAATTTCCTTCTATTTGTTTTTAATAGCATCTTGATATAAACCAAGATATAGTTTAGCGCTTTTTAACCAGCTATGATCAACTTTTAAAGCGTTTTTAATTAATTTATTAAAAACGTCTTCATTATTATAAAATGATAAAGCATACAAGCAAGTATTTTTTAAAGCTTCATAATTATAATCATCAAAAGCAAAGCCATTAGCAACATCAATATTATTTAAATCATAGCCAATAACAGAATCTTTTAAACCGCCTGTTCTTCTTACGATTGGTAAATTACCATAACGCTGGGCTATCATTTGACCAATACCACAAGGTTCAAATAAAGATGGCATTAAAAAATAATCACCAGCTGCGTATATTTGATGGGCTAATTCGTCATTATATCCAATATAAATGCCAACATTATCAGGATAATTACCGCGCAAAACTTCAAAGCCTTGTTCTAAATTATATTCTCCGCTTCCTAAAATAATAATATTTGCACCATTTCTTACTAATTCATAACAAGTAGGAATTAAAATATCAATTCCTTTTTGCCATGTTAAACGTGAAACTAATGTAAACAAAGGACGATTTGGATCTTTTAAATTAAATTTTTCAATTAGATATTTTTTATTTTCTTTTTTGCTAGATTTATAATTTCTTAAGTTGTAATTTTTAAATATTTTTTTATCATCCCGAGGATTAAATTCATTAATATCAATGCCATTTAAAAAACCAGCAAAGTCATATTCACGTAATTTTAAAACGACATCTAAACCTTTTGAACCATCTTTTGATAATAATTCTTCACGGTGTGTTGGAGAAACAGTTGTAATTTTGTCGCAATATATAATTGCGGTTTTTAAAGTTGAAACGTTTCCAAAAAATTCAACATTGCCATTATAAAATAATTCATCACTTAAATTATACAAATCACCTAAAACAAATTTATTAAACATACCTTGGAATGCCGGATTATGAATGGTAAGAACAAATTTAGTGTTTATAAAAACACTAGAAATTGGTTTTTCTTCTTTAATTAAGCAAGGAAGCATTCCAACTTGCCAATCATGAATATGAATAATATCAACATGATAATTGATGTGCTCAAATAATTTTTTGCTCGCTAGTGTAAAATAAGCAAATCTTTCACCATCATCATAATCACCATATAAATGTCCACGATTAAAATAATAGTCATTTTTAATTAGATAATAAGTAATACCATCAATAATAGTTGAAAATACTTCTACTTTTTGATGTCGCCATGACATATCAACAAAATAATCACATACATATGTTAAATTTAAACCGCTATTATAGGCGTGTGAATAAAATGGCATAATAACCATTACTTCACAATCTAATTTAACTAATTGTTCGCTAAGCGCGTAAACAACATCAGCAAGACCTCCAGTTTTAGCGATTGGATTAGCCTCACTTGCTACCATTGCAATTTTCATAAATAAACCTATTTAATGAAGACAGGTGCGTCTTCATTCCCTTCTACGTTTTCAGTTATTGAGACATTTTTTTCTGTAATAATATGATTAACTTTACAATTTTGATCAATTATTGAATCAGTAAAAATAATTGAATTTAATACTACTGCACCTTTTGAAACAACAACATTTCTTGATAAGATGCTATGTTCAACACGTCCATTAATAATGCAACCATTGCTAACAATAGAATCTTTAACATTCGCGTTATCTAAATATTTAGCAGGTGGTGTATCGTGTGTGCGTGTATATATAGGCCATTCGTGTCTAAATAATTTACGACGATTTTCAAATTTTAATAAATTAAATGAATTATTTACGTAATCTTTTAATGACATAATTGGAATTACGTAGTGTTCAAAACGATATGTATCAATTTTTAATCCTTCATTTTTCATCATATAATTAATCATATCCGCAATTGAAAATGTTTTATTAATTTTTTGACTCTTAGTTATTAAATCAACAAAAACATCACATGATATAACAAACGTATCAAGAGAAACTAAAATATCATCTTTTAATTTTGAATTTCTTTTAAATGATTTTACACTTAAATCTTTATTTAAAGTAATTAATGTCGACTTAGTAAAATTAGTTTTTCCATCGTGAATTGGAACATATACAGCGGTAATTTTACTATTATTATTAATATGTTGATCAATAATTGGTCGAAAATCCATGCTGCTTAAATAATGAGCTGGCGCAATAACAATATAATCGAAACGATTTTGAATATCTTTTATTTGATTCCAGTTTGCTAAAATATTGTTAATATCGGTATTCCAACTTGGTCTTGAAAGAGAACTTTCATTAAAAAAGATATTTTCAAAACCAATTTTAGTATTCATCGTCCAAGCACCACCAGATTGAATATGTCCTAAAACAGAATGTGGGAAACGATGCGCTAAAATACATACGGTATCAATTAAAGAATTAGTAAAATTTGATAAAGTAAAATCCATAATAGCAAATCGCCCTAAAAATGTTACTGTTCCTAATGCTCTTTTATCGTTTAAATTAGGAATAAGGGGCGAAGTATGTAAATTACAAAAACCTAAAATACGACGTGTGCTCATAAGACCTCCTAATGATTTATCAAAACGACTTCATCACCATCTAAATTAATTTCACGCTTATCACCAATTACTGTATTTGGTGCGATAATAGCGTTTTTAATTTTGACACCAGATTGAATTGTTGATCCAGACATAATTACACAGCGTGATACTTCTGCACCTTGTTCAACAATAACACGATCTGAAACAACACAATTATCGATTGAACCTAAAATAATTGCGCCTTGATTAACTAAACTACGATTAATTTTAGCTTTTCGTCCAATATATTGAGGAACAGAGTGAGTATCTTCAGTAAAAATGGTTCCATCATCATTGTTATAAAGACCTAAATCATCATTATCTTTTAAAAGATCCATGTTTGCTTCGTGTAAAGAAGAAATTGTTCCAACATCTTTCCAATATTTTTTAAAACGATATACTTTCATTTTGCGTTTTTTATTTAACATATTCGGAATGATGTTTTTACCAAAATCGTGTTGTGATTTATCATCTTTTTCATCATCTCGTAAAAATTTTTTTAATGCTTTCCAAGTAAAAACATAAACACCCATGCTGACAAGATTAGATTTTGGCTCTTTTGGTTTTTCTTGAAAACCGATTATTTCATCATTTTCATCAACTTGTAATACACCAAATCTTGATGCTTCTTTAATTGGAACTTCCATAACAGAAATTGTGCAGTCAACATTGCTTTTTTTGTGAAGTTCAATCATTTCATCATAAGTTGTTTTATAAATATGATCGCCACTTAAAATAAGAACATAGTCTGGTTTTTGGCTATCAATCCAATCAATATTTTGTGTAATAGCATCGGCAGTACCACGATACCAATTAGCGGTATTTTCTGTTTGTCTAGGAGCAAGAGTAGACATCAAAGAATGAATACCATTATATCCCCATTTTTCACCATTACCGATATAAGAATCAAGTAAAGTTGATTCATATTGCGTGCACACACCTACTACTGGTATTTGAGAATTAGCGCAATTAGATAAAGGGAAATCAATTATACGATATTTTGCTGCAAAACTAACAGCTGGTTTTGCAATTTTTTTAGTTAAGAATTCTAAACGAGTGCCTTTGCCACCCGCAAGAATGACAGCGATAACTTTATTTGCCATTTTTTACACCTCGATACGCTTATATTTTATTTTAACAAATGGTTAATATTTTTTAAATAAAAAATATACTCTATCTTTATTTTTTAAAATATATCATTATAATTATGGCTATGAAAGTTTATCAAAACCCATTACGAATGACTATTACATTTATTATCGCTTCCTTATTTTGCGCTTTACTTATTTTTTCTTTTTTGTTCCCCATATTTTTAGATTGGCCATGGGATTTTAGACAATATTTAATTATTGCATTATGGTTAGTTAGTAGCGTTGTTTTTTATATTATTTCTATTAAATTTAATTTTTATATTATTGAATCAAAATGTATCATTGTTCAGCGTTATAAAAAGACTATGTATTATTATTACAATGATATAGTTTATATTGATGAAGAATATTCAAAAAAACATAAAATGGTTTTATTTGTCACAAACAAAAAAGATGTTCGGTATATGGTTTTTGATAGAAAACAAGAAATATATAAAACGTTATTAAATAAGTGCCATAATTTACTTACTTATGAACAATTAATTGCAAAATATGGTGAAATAAAAAACTTAAAAAAACCAAAGAAAATCATTAATTCAAACAATTAAAATAAATTATTGATATAAAAATCAACCTATGATATCATTTTAAAGCGAATTAATTAGGAGGTGTATCATTATGTCAAGAGTGTGCCCAGTAACAGGAAAAGGTCCATTAAGTGGAAATAATCGTAGCCATTCATTACGTGCAACACGTAGAAGATGGAATACTAACTTACAAAAATTCCGTGTTGAGGTAGATGGACAAATTCAAACCGTAAGAATGTCCGCTCACGCCTACCGAACATTAAATAAAACTAGTAAATAAAAAGCGATCAAAAGATCGTTTTTTTTATAAAAATAAGATTATAAAAAATAAATTATTTAAAAAATAAATGATAAATGAAAGCCACTCGCTATAGCATAATGTAAAATATTTTGGTCTAACATATATTTTTGTACCATCTTCTTGAGTTTCTTCTTTTAATTTTGACCAATTTAATAATTTAGGATTTAAAATAATGCCAAAATTTAAAATAGATAATAAAGAACTAAAAATACAAACAATTAGACTTTTAATATTAAAAATATAAAAAAGATCAAAAATAGACATTAAAAATAAACTCATTGAAACTAAAGTATTAATTAAAAAGAAAACAATATCTCCAAATAAGTGCAAACGATAATTTTTCATATTAAATAATAAAATCAATAAAAACGGGAATATGATTAGAACTTGCAAAACAACAACAACAATATAACAAACAAAAAATGATTGTTGATTTAAATCTAGGCCGTTTGCTATCATCGTAAAAATAATAGCAATGTTAGCAAAATAACTTAAAATATAAAATATTAAACCAAGAAAATAAAAATTTAATTTTCTAGTTAAAATAAGTTCGAAAGGAAAATGATTAAAATAATTATATTTTTCTTGATTAACTTTATAATAATTCCAACTTAAAACAATGTTTCCACTTATAAAAAATATTATAGAACAGACAAATAGAATTAAATTAACCATTTAGTTTTTCAAAAGATGTCTTGATATCATCGCTTTTAAATAAATAAGAACCCACTACTGCTATATCTAAACCAAGTCCTTTTAATAATTTGCTATTCGTATCATTAATGCCGCCATCAGCCTCAATTAAATAATTCATATTATCATGAGTTTGTCGATATACATTAAGAAAAACTATTTTTGATAAAACATTATTCATAAATTTTTGCCCACCCTGACCTGGTTCTACACTCATTAGCAAAACTAAATCAAGTAATGGTAAGAATTTTTTAATTTTTAAAACATCAGTTTCAGGTTTAATAGATAAACCAACTTTAACATTTTCTTGACGTATCAAAGATATCAATTTAAATACTTCGTCATCGTTAGATAAAGCCTCATAATGAAAAGTTAAATAATCAATACCTAGATCGGTATAATTTTTATAAGTTTTTAAAGGATTATCAATCATAATGTGAACATCTTTAATGATTGATTTATCATCTTTAAATAAATTAATAATAGATTGTCCAAAACTTAAATTGTTGACAAAATGTCCATCCATAACATCAAAATGAATCATACTAGTAAATGGTTTAATTTTTGAAATTTCTTCTTCTAATTTTAAGAAATTGCAGTTTAATATTGATGCACTTATTTTCATAAAAGCCTCCTATTTAAAACCAAAGATACGGCTTAAAAGAGATCGTTTTTCTTTTAAAATATCCGGGTTTTGCTTTATTTTTAATAAATCATTATGCATTTCTAAAACATTTTGATATCTTTCTTTTGGATTTTTTTTAGTTGCTTTATCAATAATGCGTTCAATTTCTTTAGGACAATTTGGTAAATATTTTTTTATAGGTGGGAATTTATCTTTAACTTGACTAACCGCAACATCAACTGGATTAGATTTTTCAAATGGTAAATGTCCAGTAAGTAATTCATAAAAGGTAACACCCATCGCATAAATATCACTTTTAATTGTAGCCGGTTTACCTTGAGCAATTTCAGGAGCCATATAATGTACAGATCCCACTACTTCATTAGTGTTTGTTAAATTAGAACGTATAGTATCGATTTGAGCAATACCAAAGTCTGATAATTTAACTGTTCCATCCGCCATAATAAAGATGTTATCAGGTTTAATGTCGCGGTGAACAATAAAATGATCGTGAGCACATTTTAAAGCACTAGAAAGTTGAATCATAATATCCACTGCTTCTTGTAATGAAAAGCGAGTTCTAAAATCTAATGCTTCTTTTAAGGATTGACCATTAATATATTCATAAGCAATATAAGGTCTACCATCAACCATTCCATGATTATATATTTTGACAATATTAGGATCGTTTAATTGTGCGACAATGCTAGCTTCATTTTCAAATCTTTTAAGATTGACAGGATTAGCCATAACATCTTCGCGAATAAATTTAACAGCAACACTTTTTTTAGTAATAATATCAATCGCTTCATAAACTTCTGCCATGCCACCATGACCAACACGACCTGTAATACGATATCTTTCATCAACAATTGTATTAAATTTAATAGCCATGAATCGAGGCCTCCCAATAAACTATTGCGATATTATCGCTTCCACCATTTGCGTTAGATAAAGAAATTAATTCATCACACTTTTGCTGTGGAGTGTCGTCTAATCTTAATATTGTTTCTATGTCAGTGCTATTGACATTATTATATAAGCCATCACTACAAAGTAATAATGGTTCACCATTATATTTAAAAGATAATAAATCAAAACTAACACTAGGATACACTCCAAGAGCGTTTAATAAAACATGGCGTTTAGGATGAGTTTTCATGTCTTCTTCTTTAATTTGACCACTTCGATATAAGTAAGCAACATATGTTTGATCATCAGTTAATTGCTTGAGTTTTCCATTTTGTGTCATAACATAAGCGCGAGAATCACCAATTTGTCCAATAGTTAGATAACCTCTAGATAAAATAGCAATGGTAACAGTTGTTCCCATTCCTTTATATAAATTATTTCTAACACTTTCATCATAAACGACACTGTTAGCTTTTTTTATTGTTGATTTTAACCAAAACTTAATCATGAATGGAATAGCAAATTTTGGCGCTTTTAAAAATTCTTCGCTAAAAATTTCTTTTGCAATTCGCGAAGCTAAATCACCATGATTTTGTCCGCCCATTCCATCGCAAACTAAAAGCATAACGTCACCATGACAATTAGTTAAAGCAAGTGCTTGGTCTTCGTTTGTAATACGAATTTTACCAACATCTGTTTTAAAAGAATAAGTTCCAATAATTTTATTTTTCATTTTTTGCCCTTAGTTGACCACATGCAGCGTCAATATCTGTACCGAACTCTTTTCTTATTGTAGCAGTTACGCCACGTTTAATCAAACGGTCTAAAAAAGATTTGACAGTTTTATTATCACTTCTTTGATAATCATTTTCATTTACAGGATTATATGGAATAAGATTAACATAGGCTAGCATACCTTTAATTAAATCAGCAAGTTCATCGGCATTTTCTAATGAATCGTTAACACCCTTTAATAAGATATATTCAAAAGTTAAGCGGCGATTTGCAATGATTTCATATTGTCTGCAGGCATTTATTAATTCTTTTAAAGGATAAACTTTATTAATTTTCATTAATTTTGATCGAGTTTCATCATTAGAAGCATGTAAAGAAATAGCAAGATTTATTTGTAAACCCTCGTTCGCGTATTTTAAGATTTTATCAACTATTCCACAAGTTGAAACAGTAATATGTCTTGCTCCGATTGCAAAAGCTTTTGGATGATTACATATACGAACAAAATCCATAACATTATCATAATTATCAAATGGTTCGCCTGTACCCATGACAACAACATGAGTAACTCTTTGATTTTCGTTTTCTTCTTTTAATAATTTATCGATGACCATTACTTGGCCAACCATTTCATCAACACGTAAATTTCTTTTCTTTTTTAATAGACCCGAGGCACAAAAACTACATCCCATATTGCATCCAACTTGGCTTGACACACAAACGACATTGCCATAGGAATAACGCATTAAAACAGTTTCTATTTTGTTACCATCTTCTAATTTTAATAATAATTTTATCGTGCCATCACTAGCAACTTGCTTAATATCAATTGTTGGTAATGTCAATATAAATTTTTCTTTTAATACTTCCCTAAATTTTAAAGATATATCGCTCATTTTATCAAAATCATCAACACGTTTTTCATATAACCAAATGTATAATTGTGTCGCACGATATTTCTTTTGATCAAGCGAAAGCATCAAATTTTCTAATTTTGTAATTTCTTGACTATAAAGATTAATCATTAGACTTATTACCCTTGACTAATAATGCATAATACATCATGTCGCTTTCCTTTTCATATGGGAAACATTGATGTTCTTTAACTAAAGTAAAATATTTATTTTTTGATAAAAATTCATAGACAACACTTTGCCCTTCTTTGCGATTTAAAGTATTTACTGCATATAAAATATGACCACCATCTTCAATATATTTTGCTGCTTCATCAAGTGTTTCTTTTTGTTTTGAAATGTAATTATCCAAATTATTTTGATCAAAATGTAAAAAATAATCGGGTTCACTTTTTAAACGGTAAAAATTACTTGAATCAGGGAGAACAACAAATAATTGACCTTTATTAGAAATTCCGCTTATTAAATCAGTTACTTCACATTCAATAAAATTGATGTTATTAACCTGATATCTTGTCGCTAAGCTTCTAAAATTATATAAATCCTTATTAGGAGTAATAAAACAATCCAAATGCAAATTGTTTTTAAATTTAAAACAAAGATCTAAAAAGATATTGTTTAAATTTCCAAGATAAAAATAAACAGGTTTAATAATGTCAATATCTAATTCATCAAGAATTTCTTTTAAAGAATAATTAATGACAACACTACGATTGGTAATTAAGAAATTTTTACGACGAATAGGTTCTTTTTTATCGTATTTTAAAACATCACTTTTTTCAGTATCAATAAGATCGTCTTTATAAGATTCTAACAATTTAAGTTTGTCATTTTTTAACGAATTAACTAAGACATAGGTAGGTAATGTTTTTTGTAAACATTTTGCGGTTTTTAAGGCTTTATTCGTACCAAATTGTTTTTTCCACATTGAGTAAATCCATGGTTCAATATTGTATCTTTGACTGACAAAATCTGGTGATATTAAATAATTTTGATAATTTTTATCATCTTTTTCATAAGGAATGTCAATTAAAGGTTCCCCATTAACTTTACTATCATAAATTTTTTCAAATTTATCTAAATCAAATTTGGTATTCAAAGAATCAACAGTTGTTTTTAAAAAATTAAAAGTATCTTCCTTGCTCAAACGTTTTAAAAATAATCCATTACTTAATACCAAACCAAGTGTAATACGAAGAGAAGAGTCAATATTTTCAAAATTATCATCTATTAAGCGATTAAAAACAATAAAATGTCTTAAATAGCAACCACATAAAGCACTAATATCGCTACTAGAAATAGATTTGTTTTTAGATTCATTTTCAAAACATTTTTTTAAGGCAGAATGAAAATTATTGCCATTATTTACAATATCTTCAATAACTTCAATCGATTTTTTTAAACTCTCCATATTTTAATTTCCTCTTATTTTTTATTTAGTCTTTCTTCAAAGTCGCGAAAAACGTCTTCAGTATAAATTTCACTATCATCGACATCTTCGTAATCGCTGTCTATTTCAATAGAATTTTTATTAGACATATATCGAGGATAATCCTCATTAATAAAAAGTTGACGATGATGCAAATGGTAATAATCAAAATATATTTCAATATTTATAGTAAAAGATTTAAAAGCTTCAGTTAAAATATGATTAACTTTGTCTTGTAAAATATGACATTGTTCTGGAGCTTTTACGTTTATAATAGTGTGCCAACTTGTTTGTTCCATACCATCATGAAATACCATGTTGTTAACAGCAACAAAATTAATATTGTCAGCATCAGTTTCATATACTTTAGCTAAATTTGAAGTGATATTTTTAGAAATATCGCCAACAACGAATTGATCTAATCCGTAAATAAATAAAGTAATCATTTCAATACCTCACTCTACTATTATATAGTAGTAATAAAAATTTAATAGTGCAAAATGAAGTTTTTTAAAAATATTTACACTGTATAAATACTTACTCATTGGGATTGATATTTATTGTAATTTTTAAAGCACTGCTACTTTTTATTGAATTTATAGTATTTTTTAAAATTTCATGACCAAGATTTTTATCTTTAAATTTAATTGTAATGACTCTAATATGATTATCTAAAATACGAGAAATATAAGGCGAAGAAGGACCTACAATTTCTCCATTAATATCAAATTCTTTTTTTAATATTTGACTTAAAAGATAAGCATTTTCAACGACAGAAGTTTCATTTTTACCGCTTATTGTCAAATTAGCTAAATAACAATATGGTGGATAATAAAGTTGTTTTCTAAACATCATTTCTTTTTGATAAAATAAATCAAAATTTTGTCTTGCAGCGTATGTTATCGCATAATGGCTTGGATTATATGTTTGAATAATAGCAATCCCACTTTTTTTGCCTCTTCCACTTCTTCCTATTGCTTGTGTTAAAATTTGAAATGTTTTTTCACTGCTTTTAAAAGATGGCATATTTAAACCAATATCTGCTAAAACAACACCCACTAAAGTGACATTATCAAAATCATGACCTTTCGCTATCATCTGTGTACCAATTAATATATCAGCCTCGTGATTTTTAAAAGATTCTAAAGTTGTTTTAATTTTACTTTTAATTTTTGCATTATCGCTATCAAGACGTAATATGCAAGCGTTTTTAAATAATCTTTTGCACTCAAGTTCTACTTTTTCTGAGCCGAAACCTATTTTAATAAAATGATCGCCACCACATTTTGGACAAATTGTCGCTTCTTTTTCCATATATTCACAGTGGTGACATTTTAACAATTTATCATCATAATGATATGTTAAAGGAACATTACAATTTGGGCATTTAAAAACATGGCCGCAATTACGACACACATAAGAAGTAGAAAAACCTCTTCTATTTATTAATAAAATAATTTGTTCACCCAAATTTAATCTTTTATTAATTTCATTCCTTAATGTCTTACTAAAAATATATGATTCATGATCAATATTATTATAATCTAACATGTTAATTATCATTGTAGATGGCAAATTTGCATTATTTATGCGTTTATTTAATCTTAAAAGGTGATAAACTCCTTTTTGCGCTCTTGCGCGAGAATCTAATGAAGGTGTTGCAGAGGCTAATAAAACTTTACATTTTTCAATCTCGCTTCTAAATATAGCCACTTCTCTTGCATGGTAAAAAGGAGATCTATCTTGCTTATAAGAATCAGAATGTTCTTCGTCGATAATAATAAGTCCTAAGTTTGATAAAGGTGCAAAAATCGCACTTCGCGCACCAATAACAATTTTAGCTTTATTTGATGCAATTTTTCGATATTCATCATATTTTTGAGCGTTAGTTAATTCACTATGTAAAATAGCTATGTCATTAGAAAAACGATTATAAAAATATTGTGTCATCATTGGAGTAAGTGATATTTCAGGCACTAATATTAAAACTGTTTTATTTTGCTTTAACACTTCTTTTGCAATATGAAGATAAACTTCAGTTTTTCCAGAACCAGTAACACCTTGTAAAAGATAGACACTATCAGTGCTATTAAAAAATTCATTAACTATTTTTAATTGATCTAATGTTAACTTTTTTTCATCACCATTAATTTGATAATCAAGTTTTAAACGTGTTTTTTCTTTTCTTATAATTGCTATTTTTTCTAAATTTAAAAGTTTATTAACAATTGATTTAGATTTTAATTCTTTTTTTAAAACTTCTTTTTCTTTTTTTATAAAACGTAATAATTCTATTTGCTTAATAGTTAACCCTTCTTCACTATCATCAATACAACTAACATATTCATCATAAGCAATTTTAGGAGCTTTTAATGAAGATGAAGTAGGCTTTAAAGATGGAGGAAGCATACATTGTAAGACACCAATCTTTGATGATAAATAATAATCAGCAATACGATTCGCTAATTGTAATAAAGGCTCATTTAGTAATGGAACATCATCAATAACATCAATAATCTCATTAATTACAAAACCTAATTCTTTTTCTAAATCATCTTTTGATTTATTTGTTTCTTGTAAGGAACTAACATAACCAATTATCTCTTTATTATTAAAATTTAAAATAACTCGATATCCTCTATCAATAGGTTTTGTTCCATTATAAATATATATAAAAGGTCTATTAAGAGCAATATTTGTGTATTCAATTAAAACATTAACAATTTTCATACAAAAATATTATAAATTTATTTAGAAATGTTTTTAAGTTTATTTAAAATAATTTCGCTTATTTCTTTGCTCGCGCGATTTAAATCATCATTGATAACGATATAATCATAACCTTCAGTTTTATTTATTTCTCTTCTTGCTTTTTCTAATCTTTCTTTAATTACTTCTTCACTTTCAGATTTTCTTAAACGTATTCTTTTTTCTAATTCTTCCAATGAAGGTGGCAAAAGGAAAATAGAAACAATATTATCGCCTTTAACCTTGCTTAATACTTGATTCGCACCATTAATCTCTATCTCAAGCAAAACATTTTTACCATTATCAATCCATTGTTCTACTTTATCTTTAGGTGTGCCATAATAATTGCCAACAAATTGACAATATTCTAAAAAATTATCATTTTTAATGTTTTCTTTAAAAATATCTTCACTGACGAAATAATAATCAACATTGGGGATTTCTTTTTTTCGTGGTTTTCTAGTCGTCATAGAAATAGAATAAACAAGATTAAGTTTCTTGTTTTTGAAAATTTTTTTACGAATTGTTCCTTTTCCAACTCCTGATGGTCCACTTAAAATAATCAATAATCCCTTTTTCATAATTTAAATTAGATTATACGTGTAAAATTAGAAGTAGTCAAATAAACTTAATATTTTTCATATAAAATGATAAAATGTAAACATGAACTTAGACTTTTTTTTAAAAACAAATATTCAAAATATATGTAATGATTTAAAAACTAAATTAGTTTCAAACCACATTGCTAATCTTACTTTTATAAATAAAGATAGTTTATATTTTAATTTTTCCTTTTATCGACAAGAATTACTTTTTATCAATTTAACAAATAATAATCCTTTTATCGGGTTAATTAAAAAAGAAAAATCTTTATCAAATTTTAATAAAGATATTGCTTTTCAATTTCGACACTTTATCAAAGATAGTTATATTAATGACATAAGATTATTAAATGACGATGCAATTTTAATATTTGATTTATTTAAAAAAATTGATGAATTTGATCATCGCCAATTTCATTTAATAATTGAATTAATTTTTAATAAGACAAATCTAATTTTATGTGATGAAAATTTTAATATTATTTTAGTTTTTAAACCGTCATCTATATTGCAAAAACGTGATATTTCAATCGGAAAACCCTATCAAATCCCTGATAAATATATTAAAAATATAGATTTTAAAGGTAATTTAACATTAAAAGAATATTACGCGTATGGAGAAAAATTATTTCAAGAAAAATTAATGTCAAGAAAAGAAGAAAAATTTAAAAAATTACATCAATTTATTCTTAATAAAATTAAATTATTAAAACGAAAGAAAATTATATTAAACCAAGAAATTGTTGACGCTAAAAAAGATTTAATTTATGAAGAATTAGGTAATGCTTGTTATTATTATAATCAAAACGAATTAGAACAATTATTTTTAGAAAATAATAAACAGTTTAAAAAAGATGAAGACATTAAATTAATTGCTTCTTCATGTTTTAAAAAATATAAAAAGGCTAAATCAAAAATTGCTAATAGTGAAAAACAATTAAATATTTGTAATGATGATTTACAATATTTTTCTAATATGCTCATCCAATATGAAAATGGTGATGAAGATGATTTATTACAATTAGAGTCTTTGTTGTTACCAGAAAAAGTTTTTAATAAAAACGAAAAACAAATTATTAAAAAGACTACCCCATATCAGATTAAAATGGAAGGTTGTACCATTTTATTTGGTAAAAACAATATTCAAAATGATTATTTAACTTTTCATGTAGCAAAAGATGATGATTTATTTTTCCATATCCATCCATATAGTGGCGCTCATGTGATAATAAAGGGTAATAATCCAAGCGATAATCTAATAAATATTGCTTGTCAAATTTGTTTAATTCTTTCTAAAAAAACAGCAAGTGATGTTATTTTTGCAAAGAAGAAATATGTTAAAAAAGGACATAAATTAGGCCAAGTAATTTTAAAAAAATATCAAACACTTAAAATAAATAATGTTGATGATAGTGTTAAAGAATTAATTTTTAAGGCTAATAAAATCTAAGCATTACTATTTACATAAGTTAAAATATTATCAACAAAATAATTTTCAAAAGTAATAACAACCCCTTGATATGCAAAAATGTATGCTAATGGAAGATATAAATCTTTGCCATATTCTTCAAAAGCATATGCCGAGTTTGCATATGTCGAAGCATCAACAATATATTGATAATCATTTTGGCTAATATTTGTTAGATCAACATTATAAATATTAAAATAAGATAGACTAGCAAGAGCGGTTAATTCTTCTTTAGCTTGAGAACACGATGCACAATTATCTACTGTAAAAATAACAACTAAATTTTCTTTTTGATTAATAGCTAAGTCATATAATCTTTCACCATTTATTGAAACAAGGCGTGGATTTTCAACATATGGCAAGGTAATTTTATTAAAATTAGTCGTGTTGCAACTAGTTAAACACAAGATATTTAAAAAGATAAAAGCAATTATTTTTTTCATTTTTTTGCCTCATTAATTAAAAAATCTTCGCCTTTTATTTCTTCTTGAGTTGCTAAATCTAAAAAGTTTTGCTGTCTTAAAGCTTCATATAAAATAATAGCGACACAATTAGATAAATTTAAACTACGGCAGTTGCTAACCATAGGTATACGTAACAAATGATCTTGATTTTTTAATAAGATGTCATGAGGTATTCCACTAGATTCACGACCAAACATAAAATAAATATCATTAATTTTATTTGAAAAATCAAAATTAGAATATGCTTTACTGCCATATCTAGTTACATAATAGATATTTACATTTTTATTTAAATGATAAAATTCATCAATGTTTTCATAATATTGCATTTTTAAGTCTTCAATATAATCTAAACCTGCTCTTTTAATAGCTTTTTCATCTAAAGAAAAAGATATAGGACCAATAATATGCAACTTTGATTTTGTCGCAACACAAGTTCGCATAATGTTGCCGGTATTAAGAGGTTTTTCAGGACGATATAAAACAATATGAATCATACAAAGAATAATATAATATTTTTGCTAAAAATAAACAAACAATTACTTTAAAAATAATATTATGTTAAAGTAATAATATGGATGAAAAATTAGTTAAGATAAAAGATATTTTTGTTAATTTAACAAACAAAAAAGTTAAAACTATTTCAAAGTTTAATAATGGTTTTACAAATCAATGCTATTTAATTAATGATGCATATGTTTTAAAAACACCATCAGAATATATTCAACCATTTATAGATTATAATAATGAAAGTTATATTCTTAACTGTTTAAAAGATAATAAAAATGTTGTCAGTGTTTATTTAGAAAATATTGAAAATAAAATTTTAATTATGAAATATATTCATCAAGCTAAACCATACACTGATACTTTAGACAAAAATCAAATTATAAATGTATGTAAAGCGATTAAAAAAATTCATCGAATTAACGATGAAAATATAAAAAAATTTGATATGTTTGAAAGATTAGAAACATATAAGAAAAATAGCAAAGAAAAATTAGATGGACGATACGAAAGAAAAATTATTAATAGAATTAAAAAGAGTATAGAAAACGAGCAATTAGTTTTATGCCATAATGATTTAGTGCAAAACAATATGCTTTTTAAATTCAATGATGTTGTCTTAATAGATTTTGAATTTGCTTCTTTAAATTATATTTATTTTGATCTTGCATCATTAATTAGTGAAAATAATTTAAATGTTGCTCAAAAAGAATTAGTTTTAAAAACATATTTTGGCTATAAATTAAATAAAAGCAAAACTAAAAAAGTTGATAATTTTATTAAATTTCTTGATATATTCTGGTTTTATTGGGCTGATATGATGTATCAAAATAGAAAATTGCCCTGCTATTTAGATATTAAAAAAGATAAATTAAGAAGAATAAAATTAGATATAGATAACTAAATTATCTAAGCGCGTTTCGTTTAGCGTTAACACTAGGTAATATTTTTTCTTTATATCGATTTATACTTTCTAAGATTATTTTTTCTGCTTCTTCTTTTCCTAAAACTTTATCAATGTTTGTATTTTTATTTTCTAAAGTCTTATAAACTTGGAAGAAATGTATTATCTCATCCATAACATGATTTGGTATGTCTTTAATGTCTTTATAATTGTTATAAAAAGGATCATCTAAAGCAACAGCGATAATTTTTGCATCACTTAGGCCGCTGTCCTCCATAATCAAAACCCCGATTGCTTTTGCTCTAACTAAAGCCATTGGAAGAATTGCTTCGCTACACAAAACTAAGACATCTAGCGGATCAAAATCTAAAGCGTAAGTCAGAGGAATAAAGCCATAATTTTGTGGATAGTGAGTGCTAGTAAATAAGACTCTATCTAAAATTAAATGACCCGTCTCTTTATCTAATTCATATTTGTTTTTTGATCCTTTAGAAATTTCAATCATTGCTAAAAAACCATCTTTTTTAATTCTTTCTGGTGATATATCGTGCCATGCATGCATAATTTTTTTCTCCTTATTTTATTTTACATATTTTTAAATAGTAAAACAATTGTAAATAAAAATTGACAAAATTTGGTTAAAACACTGCAAAACTTAATTATTTTATTTAATAAAGAATTTATTCATTAAAAAAGTCGATTATTTAATGTTTTATTTTAAATAAAATGTGATATTCTTATCGTGTTATGAAAAATTCATTTTTTAAAAAAACTCTATTAATGTTAGGACTTGTCACATCGTTAAGTTTAAATGGTTGTAGCAACACTAATAATGGAACTTATGTTATAAACGATTTAGATTTATATGTCGAAAAAGATAATCAAGATTTTACATTTTCTCCAAGACGTATAATTGGAGATGATTTTTTAAGTAAAATTAATAATAAAGAGAGTTTTGTATTATATTTTAATTCTCGATATTGTGCGACATGCCAATTAGTGGATGAATATTTTCACACCTTCTTAAGAAATTATAACTATTTAATTTATTCTTTTTCCGCTCAAGCAAGTGATTTCCACTATATAAGTGATTTATATCCTGACTATTTTGATGTCACACCAAAAGTAATGTTTTTTAATGATGGTGAATTAACATTAACCTTATCAAGTTCAAGATATACATCTTATCGATTATTTGAAAGTGCAATGGTAGAATTTGCCCATAAAAGCAACATGTATACAGCGACAAGTTATAACGCAATTAGTCAATTTTTTTCAAATAATAGTAATTTTAATTTAATTTTTGTTAATCCAGACAATCAATATTATGATGTCTATATTAATGATATATATGATTTATTAATTTCTTATTCTAGTCCAACATTAATTTTAGATTTAACTTTACTTGATGAAGAATTAGTTAATACTTTATACACTAATTTTAATTTAAATCGAAGAATAGAAACTTATTTTTTAACTTATACAAAACAAAGTATCACTAATTATAATTATTCATTAGAAAATGATTTAGAAATATTAATTAATAAATTGACGGTAAATTAATTTTCTTTAATATTGATACGATTAAGCGCTCTTAAAAGTGCTAAATTTGCTCTTTTGATATCGATATTTGTGTCGCTATCTAAACGTTCTTGAGCTCTCTTTTTTGCGCGATAAGCTCTATCTAAATCAATATCATCTTTACTTTCAATTGAATTAACAACGATATTACATATATTGTTTTCGATATATAACACTCCACCAGAGATCGCAAAAACTTTTTCATCGTTTTCATGTTTTAAAACCAATTTGCAAATAGCTAAATCACTAATATAAGATGTGTAGTCAGGTAAAATACCGAAACGTCCATCAGAACTAGATGCACTTAAATAAGTAATATCATCTTCAAGATAAATACCTAATTTATTAGTAATAATGACATGAAAAGTTTTCATCTATTTTTGATCCTTTAAATATTTTTCTTTAACATCATCTATCGTACCAGCATATAGGAAATAATTTTCATTAATATGGTCGACCTTTCCAGATAATATTTCTTCAAAAGAAGATATAGTATCTTCTAATTTAACAAATTTCCCTTCAAATCCATTAAATTGGCTAGCAACTGAAAATGGTTGTGATAAGAAATTTCTAATTTTTCTTGCCCGATAGACAATCAATTTATCTTCTTCAGAAAGTTCATCAATACCTAATATTGCAATAATATCACTTAATTCTTTATAACGTTGTAAAATTTGAATAACTCCATTTGCAACTTGATAATGTCTTTCACCAACAATATTTATTTGTAAGGCATTACTTGATGATTGTAAAGGATCAATAGCAGGATAAATACCTAAACTAGCAATATTACGATCTAAAACTGTTTTAGCGTCTAAATGAGAAAACGCAGTTGCAGGAGCGGGGTCAGTCAAGTCATCAGCAGGAACATAAATAGCTTGAATTGATGTAATAGATCCATCTTTTGTCGAAGTAATTCTTTCTTGAAGTTGACCCATTTCACTCGCTAATGTCGGCTGATACCCAACTGCGCTTGGCATACGACCTAATAAAGCTGAAACTTCACTACCAGCCTGAGTAAATCTAAAAATATTATCGATGAATAATAATACATCATTATGCAAATAATCTCGAAAATATTCTGCCATTGTAAGACCAGTAAGACCAACACGCATACGAGCACCTGGTGGCTCATTCATCTGACCAAAAACTAATGCGGTATTTTTTAAAACACCACTTTGTTTCATTTCGTTATATAAATCATTGCCTTCTCTAGATCTTTCACCGACACCGCTAAAAACAGAAATACCGTGTTTTTGATATGCCACATTGTGCATCAATTCTTGGATTAACACAGTTTTTCCAACACCAGCACCGCCAAATAAACCAATTTTTCCACCTTTTATATAAGGACAAAGAAGGTCAATAACTTTAATTCCAGTTTCGAAAATTTCAACATTGACATTTTGATCTTCAAATTTAGGAGGTTCACGATGGATTGATAAATGTTTTGAAGTTTTAAATATTTCTTTATCTAAACCATCAATTGGTTCACCTAAAACATTAAATATACGTCCTAATGTTTCTTTTCCAACTGGAACTTTTATTGGACTTTCTAAATCTATTGCTTCTAGGCCTTTATATAATCCTTCAGTTGGTCCCATAGAAATGCACCTTATCATATCATCACCAATATGTTGAGCTACTTCAACAATAAGATCCTTATTATCATCAATAATAATTTTAATAGCGTTTAAAATTGATGGTAGATGACCTTGTTTAAATTCAATATCAACAATTGGTCCAATAATTTGTTTAACATACCCTTTATTCATAAATAATAGCCTCCTTAAGCATTATTAAAAGCTGAAACAACTTCAATAATTTCATTTGTAATAGATTCTTGTCTTGCTTTATTAAATTCGTTAGTTAATTTATCTAATAATTCACTTGCATTATCGCTTGCTTTTTCCATCGCATTACGTCTGGATGATTGTTCAGAAACGGCACTGCTTAATAAATTAGAATAAATAATCGATTCCACATAAAGAGGAATTAAAGAATTAATAACTTCATCTTTATTTGGCTCGACTATTGGTGGAATTTTTAAATATAAATCATCATTATTAGTGTTTTCAATCTTAATAGGAAGAATAATTTTATCTTCAACTTTAAAATTTAAAGAATTAATAAATTTAGTGTAAATTAAATGAATTTCATCATATTTTTTGTTTTCATAAGAAGATAAAACATAATTTTTTATTTGTGTAGCAAGTTTATCAATGTTGTTGACACTCGTACCATCTAATTCTAAATCTTTATTAAATTTTTGATTTAAATAATGATTAATGCCTTTATTACCTAAAATCAAATAATGTGCATCTTTATTGTTTAACATGACGTCATCTAAAAAATTAAAAATATTATAATTATATGACCCACACAACCCTAAATCAGAAGTAATAACAATAAAAAGCTTATTATTGCTTTGATATTCTTCACTAGCAAAATAAGAAGAAGATGCACTTCCTAAAAGCGACAATTTTTCCATGACTAAATCAATTTTATTAGCAAAAACAACTTGTCCTAACAGACGATTTTGACTGCTTTTTAATTTAGCAATCGAAACAAGTTTCATGGCGTTAGTAATCTTTTTAGTCGATTGAATTGACGCGATTCTTTTTTTAGTTTGATTAATAGATGCTGGCATAATTATTTAGTGTAACTCTTGAAAAATTCTTTTAAAACTTCTTTTAATTTATTATCTAATTCATTAGATATATCTTTGGTAGTATTAATTTCATTGATTAAATCTAAGTGGCTGCTTTTTAAATAAGTTAGCGCTCTTTGTAAGACATTTTTAATATCTTTATTATCTAAAGTGTCAAGAAAATAATTTTTAGCTATATAAAGTTCTAAGATTTGATCAATAACATCATATGTTTGATATTGGTCTTGTTTTAAAACTTCTAATAAAACTTCACCATGTCTCAAGATTCGTTTAGTTGAATCATCTAAGTCAGACCCAAACTGAGAAAATGATTTTAATTCATTATAGTTAGCTAAATCTATTTTTAATGAAGATGAAACTTTTTTCATGGCTTTAATTTGAGCAGCACCACCGACACGGCTAACAGAGAAACCGCTATCAATTGCGGGTCTTTGTCCAGCATTAAATAAATCAGTAATTAAAAATATTTGTCCATCAGTAATAGAGATGACATTAGTAGGAATATAGCTTGAAATATCACCGGCTTGAGTTTCAACAATAGGCAAAGCAGTAATTGAACCACCACCATGGGCTTTATCTAATTTACACGCTCTTTCTAAAAGACGAGAATGTAAATAGAAGATATCACCAGGATAAGCTTCACGTCCAGGTGAACGTTTTAATAAAAGCGATAAAGCACGATAACTAACTGCATGTTTGCTTAAATCATCATAAATAATCAAAACATCTTTGCCCTGTTCCATCCATTCTTCAGCAATAGCACATCCAACAAAAGGAGCAATATAAAGTAAAGGTGCTTCTTCTGCTGCGCCAGCATTAATAATGACAGTATAATCAAGAGCGTGATATTGTTTTAATTTATCTACAATTTTTGCAACGGTAGAATTTTTTTGACCGATAGCAACATAGACACATAAAACATTTTCATTTTTTTGATTAATAATCGTATCGATAGCAATTGCAGTTTTACCAACTTGACGGTCACCAATAATAAGCTCTCTTTGTCCTCTGCCAATTGGTATCATAGCGTCAATAGCTTTAATACCAGTTTGAAGTGGTTTATTGACTGGTTCACGAACCATAACACCAGGAGCAATTCTTTCAATTGGGCGATATTTTTTAGCATTGATAGGTCCAAGTCCATCAATAGGTTGGGCTAAAGGATTAATAACACGGCCTAATAATTCATCACCAACAATTGTTTGCATAACTTTGTTAGTTCGTCTTGCTTCATCCCCTTCTTTAATTAAATTACAATCACCAAGTAAAATTACACCAATATGATCTTCTTCAATGTTCATAACCATACCATAAACATCATTATTAAAAACCACAAGTTCTCCCATCATGGCTTTATTAAGACCATAGACTAGACATATACCATCTCCACTTGAGATAACTATGCCGACATCATCACTTTGAATTTGGCTTTCAAAATTTTCAATTTGTTTTTTTATTAAAGAAGATATTTTTTCTAAACTTTTATCCATATTCTATAGCTCCTTTTTAGATATTAAATGTTGATGTAATTGATGTAATTGATATTTTAAAGAATTGTCATAAATATGACCATCAATAGCGATTTTTAATCCACCTATAAGTGAAGAATCGATTTTATTTTCAAAATAAAGTTGATAGCCAATTTTATTTGATAAAACATTACTTAATGACTCAATAGTGTCATGATCAAGTTTATTTACTGAATAGATAATTCCTTTACGAATATTAAGATTTTGATTACAAAAATCAATAAAATTGTTTAGGATTTGCACAAAATTGTTAATAAAGTGACTTAAAATTAAAACTTTAATGAAATTGAGAAAATCTAAATTTAAGACATCTTTAAAAATTGCATCCACTACTTCATATCTTTTATTAATGTCTATAAATTGACAATCTAACAATTTAATAAAATTAGAATTAGATTCAAACAAATCTAAAACCAATATTGCCTCATCTTTAAATTGAACTATTTGGTTTTTTTCTAAGGCAATATGATATAAAGCGTTAGCGAAATTTAAATTTATTCTTTTCATTATTGTTCCTTAATTTTATCAATAAATTTTTCTACTAATTTAGCATCATCGCTAGTAGTAACTTTCTTTTTTAATAATTCATTAGTTGCTTTTAAAGATACATCAACAATTTCTTTATGAATATCATCTTTTAATGATTCATATTTACGTTTTATATCTTCATCAGCATTAATTTTAATTTGTCTAACTTCCTCATTAGCGTCGCTAATAATAAGTTGCTTTTGTTTAAGCGATTCTTTTTTTGCTTCTTCAATCATGTCATCACATTTTATTCGTGCATCAAGAAGAATTTTTTCACTTTCCTGACGCTGCTCTTGACTTTTTTTGTTATTATCAAAAGCCGATTTTATTTCATTATCAATCGCATCTTGTCTTTTTTTAATTATTTTTCTTACTGGTTTATAAGCAAAAATAAAAAACAAAATGACAATAACAATTAATGAAATAAATTGAATCAAGAAAGCCCAAACATTTGGCACTAATTTTTCAAAAATAGTTTCGCCACTTGGCAAACTTGGATAATCGCTTTCACTACTTGCATCAGTTAAAAATTGAATAAATAAATTTAAATAGTTCATAAAATTAAACAAACAAAATCATAATAGCGACGACTAAGGCATAAATACCTGTTGTTTCAACAATTGCGCATCCTAAAATCATGTTGTTACGCAAGGTTTTAGCCATTTCTGGGTTTCTTGTCATTCCATCAAGAGCATGTGAACAAACAAAAGCTTCACCAATTGCATTACCAATACCTGATAAGACGGCAATTCCGGCTGCTAAAGCGGTAAGATCCATAAATTTAACCTCCTTTTAAAATATATGTAATAGCGTTTGCTATAACACCTAATTTTGTAGCGACTTAATTTGACTTGCTTTATTAAGTTCGCTTTCATCATCATCTGGTCCTTCTTGACCAATAAGCATCATTGATAACATACAAAATACTGTAGTTTGTATAAATCCAGAGAATAAATCAAAATATAAATGTAAAATTGGTGCGATAAATGGTGCAATAAATAAAGAACCAACACCAGTAGGCAAAAATGAGAAAATTAAAATCGAAATATTTTCTAAAGCATAATAAACTAAAGACATTAATACCCATCCCGCGATAGCGTTTCCAAACAAACGGAAAGAAATGCTAATTAAAGGTGACCACATTGATAATAAATTAATAGGTAAAAATAATGGTACTTTTGGGATTGGATCAATATATCTTTTAAAATATTTCCATTTATTTGTGCGAATAGCGGTAAAATGAATTAATAAAAATGTTGTTAATCCTAAAGACAAAGGAACAGACAAATTAGTTACAGGTGCAGGTAAGCCAGTTAGTCCAAAAATAAAGGCTAAGAAAAGATAAGCTGCTAGACCAAGCATAAAGCCACCAAAACCATCAAAATGACGACCCATAATATCTTCGCAAAGATTATCAAACATTTTTACTAATGATTCAAATAAAAATAAAATCCCTTTTGGTTTTTTTAAAGGATCAACATGACGCGCTTTAATGTTAATAATAATTGCTAAAACTAAAAGAATAAGTAAAACACAGCCACTAGAAAATAATGCCCCAATTGTTTCATTATTCCATTGGCTCGGCGGTGCTAAGAAAATTTCTACAATTCTATCGATTCCGTCGTTCATCATTATTCCCTTCTTGTTAGTAAAGCAACTATAATTAATGAGATTAATCCAATAAATGACGCTCCAAAAGTCGCATATAAATTAAATAGATGAATGTCTGCAAGATAATATAGTAATCCAGCAAGTAACAAAACTAAGATATGTATAACACTCATCATGACAATATTTATAATTGTCACAATCATTAAGGTGTGATTATCTAACGACTTTTCCTTTATCGTAAATAACGATAAAGAGATAATGCACCCTACACCACCTAATAATATACCTAAAGGTATCTCGTGTAAATTAAAAAAGAAAAAAGGTATACATATTAAAAAAGCACCAATAGTAATAAGTGATGCTAAGATGGTAGCTTTTTTAACTAAAGATAGTTTTTTTAATTTTTCTTTCATGCTTTATAAAACTTAAATTGAGAATATTCTAAAATTCCATCACGATATGTAACTGATGTTTCTCCTTTAATAAGAGGTGCAAGATATTGTTTAAATTCTTTTGCCATATGGCTTTGGTCTAATAAAAATTCATTTGGAATAGTTTTTACCGCGTTAGCGATTAAATGAACACTTTCAACATTATATTCCACTTGATATGGTTCATTAGAAATTCTTTTAATAACAACCATTTTACTTGTCTCACCACTTAAGGCTGCATCAACTGCAATTTTACCAGCCATAATAGCTTCATCTTGATCGACTTGACTAATTAAAGAAGAGAAAGCTCTTTGTGGCACACTTAATTCAATAATACGATAAGGTAATTGCAATTTATCTTCGACATCAAATGCTAATTCATTTGCAACTCCTTCTAATTGAATATGACCAAATCCATCAGTTTTTGAAGAAGTAACTTCTCTAGGAAAATTAATGCCTTCACTTAAAGCAACAATAACACTTCCTTTTTTATCATATACTTCTTTAATATCTTTTAAAAAAGATTCAACATCAAAATGTCTTTCAGGAATGTATATTAAATCTGGTCTTCTTGCTTCATCTAATAAATC
Organism: uncultured Bacilli bacterium; assembly: GCA_944358865.1. GTDB lineage: Bacteria > Bacillota_I > Bacilli_A > RFN20 > CAG-826 > CAJOOD01. The sequence continues at coordinate 77,032 of CALVRV010000004.1, forward strand.
GGTCGACGCAGTTAACCATCCAGCACTTCTTCCCATAATTTCAATAAGATGAACTTTACCCTTTTTAAAACCTCTTGCGTCCATCGCAATTTGTCCAACTGTATTAATAACATATTTACATGCTGAGCCAAATCCTAATGAATGATCAGTAATAGCGAGGTCGTTATCAATGGTTTTTGGCACTCCTATAACTTTAACATCTAATTTTAATTCGTAACATAATTTAGATATGCGATAGCAAGTATCCATCGAATCATTTCCACCATTAATTAATATGTAACCAATGTTGTGTTTTTTAATATTTTCAACAATTTTAAAATATAAATCGTCATGATAATTATCAGGTAATTTTAAACGAGTTGATCCTAATATTGCACCACTTGTCTGTTTTAATAATTCAATTTGTCGATCATCTTCTTTATCTAAATAAATTAAATCATCAAAAATAAGACCTTCTATTCCATGTAAAGAACCTAAGATATGTTCAACCTTATCTTTGTTTTTTTGACATTGTCTAATCGCACCATATAAACTAGAATTAATAACTGATGTTGGACCACCAGATTGAATATAAAC
>CALVRV010000005.1 GCA_944358865.1 uncultured Bacilli bacterium
ATTGGATAACTTAATTATAAGCGAGGACTATTTTTTATGCTTTAATTTAGTCTCACATCATTTGAATTAGTACAAAATTTATTCGCACGCATCAATTGTACATAATTCGTGTGCGTATACGCAAAAGATTAAACTATTTTGATTATCCCAAGAAAGGATAAAAACCTACAATCAAATGATATAATTCTAAAGTTAAAGCCATAATTAAAATGACTAAACAAGCGAAATAAAATGGTAAACATCTTTTCCAAGAAGATACGATAACTTCTTCATCTAATTTGTTATCCCAGTTCTTAGTTTTTCTTCTAACATTAGCTTTATATAAATCTGACCAAATAAATCCAATTAAAAAATATAAAGCAATAATAGCCCATATGACATATGGATAACCAAAAAAACCATCGCTATTAAGTGATGGGATAGATAATATTCCTCCAATCGCTAATGGAATATATCCAATAACCGCTAGAATTGAGGCGATAATATATACTTTTTTGTCTTTTAATGCTTTTTTCATATTAAATACAATAACACAAAAAATAAAAAATTTAGTATACTTATTTTCATGAATGAAAAAGTAACGCAAAAAAATCATTTAAAATACATTTTTGCTAATATGTTAAGAAAGCCAATTAAAGTATTATCAAAAAAATGGTATATCTCTTTAGAATATCGTTATATTACTCATCATAAACTCCATTGGTCTAATCCAATACGTTATACAGAAAAATTACAATATTTAAGATATTATGTTTACCCTAAAAATGATTTAGTAACTAAGTGTGCTGGTCGAGTAACAGTAAGAGATTATTTAAAAGAAAACAATTTAAAAGATATATTAATTCCAATATATGGAGTATATGACAATTTTGATGATATTGACTTTAATAAATTACCAAATGAATTTGTCATGAAATGTTCTCATGCATGTGCTTTTAATGAGATAGTTTTAGATAAAAACAAATTAGATCTAAAAGCGTTAAAAGGTAAATTTAACAAATGGTTAAAAACAAATTACGCAAAAAAAACATTAGAATTGCATTATTTTAAAATTAAACCGCAGATTATTATTGAAAAATATATGGGCAGTGATCTTTTAGAATATAAGATTCATGTTTTTAATGGAAAAGCCAAATATCTTTATTTAGTTTCTGGCCGTTTTAAAGATATAAGATATAACAACTATTACATTGACTTTACTCCATTTGATGAAGCTCAATTCAATGGTTGGAAGAAAAAAGATTATGACTTTAAACCTCCATTAAATTATCAAGAAATGATTAATATAAGTGAAAAATTAGCTAAACCATTTCCTTTTGTTAGAGTGGATTTATATAACATTGATGGAAAAATTTATTTTAGTGAAATGACTTTTACACCCGCGAAAGGGACATTAATTTTTGATGATGATAAGGCTGATTTTATTATTGGTAATTGGCTAGATATTTCAAAATTATAACCAAGTTGAATTAGGAAATAAAACTTCATAAAGCATCAAAGCATATTCGCTTTCTTTATCTTTATTATTATCTAAAACTTCATCGCTTATATATTCATAGCTAATTGAATATCCACACAATCTTGTAAAATCGATGTTACGAAATGAGCTGTTATGCAAATCAAAAGCTAGAAAAATATAAGTTCTTGGAGAATTAGTTTCTACGGCATTAGTGGGAATATCATCTATATCAATAACGATAGGCACTTCAATAAAATTAATACCGTTTCGAATATAAAAAGATATTGTTAATTCGATATGTGAGGAATGACTACCAATAGGAGTATTATCATCAAAATTTGCCGCGCATTTAAAATTCATTGCAAAATAGTCATAAGTATATATTTCTTTATTAAATAATGTTGCAAAACCATCTTCATCAACTTGAACACGTGACAATTGAAAACGACCATTACAAAACATTTCACCATCATATAATTTTGATAGATATCCAAATTTAAAAGATTCATCTACATTAGATAATTTATATAAATCACCATAAGAAGTGTAGGCAGTTGAATATATGTTTTCATCTAAATAGAACAAACCATCCTCTTCATAAGATTTAAAAAAGTCCCCCTCACTTAATATGATTTCATCTTGCTTTATAATTTTATTTTCATCTTTTAATTCATCAGGCCTTTCACGATAATAATTTTCTTTAAAAATAGGATTATTATATTCATCACCATTAAAAATTTCATTTAATTCCCCGCTACAACTAGTCAAAGTTAAACAAGTGAGTAAAATAAATGATTTTAAATATTTTTTAAACATTTTCTATCTCCTTTATATCTTTAACTTCTGCATCTAGAACAAGGTTTTCTTTATTAAAAGCAATTTCTTTTTGTTTAACATTAAAAGTGTAGCCAATCAAAAATAAAACAATCAAAAATAATGGATTTTGTGTAAATGGCATCGTATTCGCGTAAAAAGTGTAAGGTTGCATATCATAACCAATTAAACTATAAGCAAAAAAGATCATTACAAAACTATTAATAAGATTTTTAACTAATAAAGAATCTTTACTTAATTTGTTATAACGAACAATTGATAATATAGAAAATACTAAAAATGCAATAAAGCTAATAAAACCTAATCCACCAGAAGTAATAAATAAATCAAAAAACCACGAACCACTTGAAGATAAATTATTTAAGTCGACATTAAAACCAAAAAATTTATCTAAACTAAATAATCCATCTAATACTTCTTTATAAACAGTAGATAAACGATTACTATTAAAAAGCTTATTTAAAACAACGTTATTAGCGATAGCGTCTTGATAGCCTTTTAACCAGTCCCATGAACTTTGAGCATTTAAGAAAAATAATATAAATAAAAATCCTAAAATTCCTAAGATAACATAGATTGAAATTTTACATGCCTTATTATCTTTTTTAACAAAGGCTAAGAAAATTAAGCTAGCTAAAACAAGACACAAAGTAATTAAATTAACTTTGTTAATAGTGAATATTACACATAATAATCCTAATAAAGTAAAACCAATAAATGAGAAAAATAAAAACTTATCTTTTTTAAATGATACAAATTTTAATCCAATCGAAGAACTTAATAACATTGTTCCAAACAATTGGAAAAATTGAACTGAAACATTTTCAAAACTAAATCCCATTAAAAATTTAATTGATTCGCTTATTAAATATCTATCACCATTATAATAAAAATATTTCCCTTCTAATAACCATGGATAAAAAGGAAAATATCCAACAATAAAATAAATAAAGCAAATTAACATTAATAAAGAGAGTCCTAAATATATAACATATAAAGCAATTTTTATGTTAAAAGATTTAAGATAATTTGACATATACCCTAAACAAATAAAACTAAGCAATGAGAAAAATACCAAAGTATTATTTAAAGGATCAATATTATTAAAAGCAAATCTAGAACAAACAGTAAAAATAGTAAATAAAATAAATGGAATTAAAAATAATAGGAATTGAAAATTCTTACGACGATTGTTTTTAATTTCATCGAAACAAAATAATAAAGTCACAAGCAACAATAAAAATCCAAATATCGCATATAAAATAAACGAATTAGCAAAATTAAAAGAAAGAAACGCTAGTAATTCAATAATAAAGAATATACAAACTTCGCTATATGGACGGATTTTTTCTAACATAATATCATTTCCTTACCATTTATTAATTATATAAATCTAAGAAATTTTGTGAAGTGTGTTTAAAAAATTTCATTAGAAAACGTATTATGAATTTAAATCTAAATAAAAAAAGCAAATATAAAAAAGCAATAAAAAAACACATCAACTAGAACATATAAAAAATTATTCTTAGATGTGTCTTACATTACTAAAAAAGCATCTAATTCTTCATCATCGTCATCATCTTCTAATAATGCTTCTAATAATTCAATTTTTTCATCTTCGCTGATGACATCATTTTTCTTACTTTCCAAAAGAAAATCCATAAAAATATAATCCTTTTTTGTGGTCAAATTATCTTATAAGATTACCACGTCATTAAGATAGCATCTTATCAATACAAAAAAAAGAAAAATAAGGATGTTTTCTTAAACACTGTATAATCAAAAAAGTAAGCTCCATACTTAATATGATTTTCAAAAGTAAGACTAGGACTATTTTTTAAAAATCAATGGTTGAAAAATTATTTTTTTTATTTAATATAAGGGCATGAAAATTAAAAGCAAAGACGAACAACAAATATTAGCAAACAACTTAGCCTTCTATCGTAAAAACGCTAAGATGACACAATTAGATTTGGCTACTCATTTTAATTATTCAGATAAAGCTATTTCAAAGTGGGAAAAAGGTGAAAGTGCCCCATCTATTTTTGTTTTACGTTCGCTTGCTAAATTTTATGGAATTACTGTTGATGATTTTTTTAATGAAGTTCCTAAAAAACCAATATTTAACAAAACTAGAAAACATATATTAATTACTATTTTATCAATGACACTTGTTTGGCTTGTGGTTACTGTTTTCTTTGTTTTATTTACATATGTTTTTAATGAGATTCCTGCTTTTGAGAATAATGATTTTACCTGGTACATATGGGTTTTAGGTATCCCAATATGCGCAATATTAGGGATTGTGTTTTCTTGTTTATGGGGTAATCAAATTTTAACTACTATATCAATTTCTATATTAGTTTGGTCTGCAATATTATGCGTTTATTTACCATTAGAAATATTAACTTATGTTTCTAATATGGGCTTATTATTTATCATCGGAGTGCCACTTCAAATAATGGTCATATTGTGGTATTTTTTAAGACTAAAAACAAAAAGACGCAACCAACAAATAGTTACGCCTTCTAATGTTATTAATAAAAATCAAGATAATGAAAATAACGATGATAAAGAAGATTAATCGTGACCTTCATCACCATCATTAATATATAATATGCCTAAAGTTTTTTCACCACAGTGTGAAGTTATTGTCGCACCCGCAACAGTTTTATAAATTTTTTTAAATCCGGCTTTTTTTAATGCTTCAACACCGATTTCATATATTTCATCATCATATTTTGTCGCAGTAACAAATCCAATGCTATGATCTGGATTATTAAATTCATTTAAGGTGTCTTCACAATATTTTTTAACAACAACATTATCTTTGCCACGATATTTCTTGCCTGGACGCATTGCTCCATTATCAACAAGTATTTGAGGCCTTATTCCAATAATTTTTGCCGCTAATGCGCTTAATAAAGAGCATCTACCACCCTTATATAAATAATCTAATCTTGCTAAAACAAAACTTGCTTGAACATGAGGTATTCTTTTTTTACATTTCTCCACTACTTCATCAATTGTGTATTTTTCTTTACGTACTAGTTCACTAGCATATATAGCTTGTAAAGCAATACCAGTTGATAAAGATAACGAATCAATAATAAATACTTTACCATTAAATTCTTCGCTCGCCTTAATAGCGTTAGAGCAAGAAGATGAAATTTTGCTAGATAATGAAAAATGGATGACATAATCATAAGTTTCTAATAATTTAGAAAAATATTGATTGTATTGGTATTCATTGATCGCAGCGGTTTTAGGCAAGACATTAGTCTTACTAACATAATCAAAAATTTCATCAGGTGTAATTTCACCATCAAGTCCTTCTTTATCTCCTAAAATGACAGTAAATGGAACAATAGATATTTCATAATCTTTTAATATTTCTTTTGGCAAATCAATTGTTGATTCTGCACTGATAGCAATTTTCATTTTTTTGTCCTCCTAACTTTAACTGATTATGATTATTTTAATTAAAAAACGGGTTTTTGCATACTTATTTTAATAATTTGATATCTTTTTTGTACACTTCTGCAAGAATATAAAAGATATTTAAGATTTCATCATTTCTTGTAAAATTAGATGGTTCTTCATCTTTATTTACTAACTTTTGATACATTTTAGACAATTTGTTTTTAGCAGAATCAAATATAGATAATGGACTAGATTCATGTTTAATTGCTGCTTTTGAAATTAATTTAAAAAAGTCTTTATGATTATAAACAATTGTATCATCTAATTCATAACTTTCCCCTAAGCTTTCTAATGCTAAAATTAAAAAAGAAACATTATCTGAAAGTGGGAAATTTTTATCTTTTACTTCATTGTATAAATATTCAATAGTTCTTTTAGCGTTACGATTGATATTCTTTATTAATAATTCTATAAATAGCGCAGCATATTTTTCTAAATCTTCGCTTTTTTCAAAACTATATTTGTATCCTCTTAATTCATGCAAATATTTTTTAGCGTCGTTATATCCACGTTTCATATTTTTAACAATTATTTCATGACTAAAGTCCATAAATGAACCAAGATCACACCTAGGTTTAATTACTTCAACATTTGGAAGCGACATTAAAAATGAATTTTGTGGTTTTAAACCAAACATGCCTAGATCAATTGCGATTATTTTTTCTGCACCAAGTTCAAAACAAAAATCGATTGGTAGATTATTACGATAAAATCCATCTACGTATTTTTTATTATCAATTTCTTCGATTGGAAATACTGGAAAACAAGCACTAGAGGCATGAACAAATGGTAAAATATGGTCTTCATCCAATGTATGCATATCTACTTTTACTTCTTGTAAAAGAGGGACAGTGACACAAATTGTGCCAAACTTAATTTTTGATTTTAATATTTCTTTTGGAAAAATATGTGCTTTACAAAGTTCTTTAAAAGGAGTGATGTCTGCCCCTTTATTTTGAGCGTAATTTTTTAAAAAAGATAAGATATTAGGATCTTCAAAATCGATACGAAAATCTTTGTTTAAATTTACACCATCTTTCATAACTTTTTCTGGTGAGATTTCTAACCATAGTTTTTCTAAAGAATCGATATCATCCATACACACAAGACATCCGTTTATTGCACCAACACTTGTGCCAGTGACAACATCGAAATGATATCCTTTTTCTTTTAATCTTTTTAATACGCCAACTTGATAAGCGCCTAAAGAACCTCCGCCTGCTAAAGCTAAACCTAATTTAATATTGCTCATAACTTAAATCCCCTTGATTGCTGTAGTTTGTTAAAAAATACCGCTGCAGTAATTGTTACTTTAAGTTTTTTTCTTAATGGTATTTCGTCTCTAATAAATTCTTGGCATCTTTCTTTTAGATGTTCTTTATCACCTTTTAATACTTTTTCACCAAATTCTTCACCATATTTTTCACCAATATCAAAAATTTTTGTTAAATTTTTTGTTTCAAAAGAATAAGTACCAACATTATTTCCACATCTTGTTGAAACATCAATATCTACGACAGTGGTATCACTATTTACTATTTCTGCTGGTGGTAAATATTTTGGATAGCAATGCAATATAATTAATAAATCAACATGATGCATTAAAAATGGGTATGTAGGAATGTTATCAGTTGCACCACCATCAAGATAAAATCTACCAAATTCATTTCTAAATAAGCCATTAACAAATGGAAAAGTAAGTGTGATATTAATTGCTTTTGATACTTCATCAATGCTCTTATTTTTATCTAAATAGAAATAATGTGTCGATAAAGTATTAAGACAAGTTCCAGTAACATACATTGGAATTTCAATTTCATTTCCACTTAAAGTGACATCTTTAATAACACGATCTACTAATTTATTTTTTAAATTAAATCTTAAGTTATGTAAGTCTTTAAAATTTAATGTCTTGTATATTTTTTCAGCTTCATCAATTTGGTTCATCGATAAACATAAACCATTTATTCCACCAATAGAAGAGCAAGAAATTAATGAAATATCTTTTCGATCAAGATACTTCATCATCCCTTTTAAAAACCCCATTTGAGCAGAGCCTCTAGCAAAACCACCGCCTAATACAATTCCTATTTTCATAATCTAACTTTTTAAAGAAAATCTTGATTTCATTCGATATATTGTAAAGACCAAAGCATTTAAAGAAAATATAATAGACACGGCAAAATTAATATAAATAAGTAATAATGCAATTGGTTCATTAACAAAAGGTAAAGTGTCAATAAAACTTAAAATAAACAAAATCAAAGAAAATATATCTAGCAATAAAATATAAAAGAAAGTAGAAAATACATTAAAATTTTTAATAACTAATAATCTAATCGCACCAAAAACAAATCCACAAATAACCATAACAGGATAAAAATATCCAAATGTTAGTGTAAATAAATCTAAACCAAATAATTTAAATTCATCAGCGTTTATCCAGCTAGGATAAGATATCATCATTAAAATTGAAAAACCTAAACAATATCCAATATATTTTAAGAATAATAATCTATTCTTATTTGCGCTTTTAAAAATAAGTTCATTAAATAAAAATAAAAATCCAAAAATACCTAAAAACCCATAAGGTGTTAAATGATAATTAATTTTAGGAACAGCGTAAATAAAAACTAAATCTAAAATGCAAAGTAAAGCAAACAAATTAAGGCAGACAATAAAAATAATTTGTCGAATAGAAATTTCAAAAGAATGAAAAACATAAAATTTTTGATCTATTTTATTATCTTGAACAAATTTTGCTCCACAATAAGGGCATTTTGTTTCTATCCCTTTAGTAATAAAACCACATTTTTGACAATACATATAGATCTTTCCTTAGTCTATTCTTCTAACAATAATAAATTGAATCTTGCATCCTTGATATTTAGATTCAATTAATTTTCTAACATTAGGTTCGCTACTAGCTTTAATGTTTTCTTCTGTTAAAATACCATCAACACGAAACTTTGCAAAATAAGTAAAAAGCATTTTCTTCTCCTTTTTTAAATTATAACATTATTAAAGCATGGTTTATATAAAAAGTAATATTTTTTACAATATTTTTATAAATAAAAAGACCAATATTACTTGGTCAATTGTGTGTTACTTGGTGGAGTAGGTGGAAATCGAATCCACGTCCAAGAACAAGCCCTCAAAGACATCTACAGCTTAGATGAATTTGAATATTTAATGTCTAAATTGTAATATCATCTAACATTAGACACGAGACGTAAGATTTTCGACGCTATTATCCGTCATAACAACGCTTATCTTCTTTATATGACGCCATTTAGATGATAAGAAGCGAAATCATCTAAAGACGATGCTCTTATTCGAGCCTAATAACTAAATAGTAAGATTAGGCGAGAGCATAACTGACTCTTTGATTGCCAGTTATTATTTTTTTGGTGTTTACGGCACCACCCGACTGCATTCTTTGTCAGCCGTGTCCCTGTCGAAACCTGGACTACCCCATATGAAATGATTATAGCATAAATATTATTAGTGTGAACAAATAAAAAATAATTAACATTATTTTCTTGTTATGTTTTAAGATAAGAGTATAATCTAGCAAATGGAGAACGAAATTATGTCAAATTTTATAAATATTCTTGCTGAAGAAACTACAAGTGGAAAACCATTTGAAATATTATTACCTCTAGCGTTAATTATTATAGTTGCTAAAATTTTATCTTTAATTTGTCGCAAAATTGGAATTCCTGCTGTTGTTGGATATTTATTAAGTGGTGTGATTTTAGGATTATTTACTTTTATTCCTGATCAAATATTATTTACTGATTTTACCATGGAAGGGATTAACGATCTTGCTAAGATTGGTGTTGTTTTAATTATGTTTGGTGCTGGTATGGGCACTGATTTAAAGAAAATTAAAGAAACAGGAGTGTCTTCAATTGTTGTTACAAGTTTAGGTGTCATTTTTCCATTATGTTTTGGTGCGGGACTTGCTTTTGCTTGTTTTGGTTATGAAAATACTCAAGATATTTGGACTAATATCTTTTATGGAATATTATTAACAGCAACTTCAATATCAATTACTGTTACAGTTTTAAAAGAATTAGGTAAATTAAATACTAAAGTTGGTGCTTGTATTGAAAGTGCAGCAATATTAGATGATATTATCGGCATTGTCTTATTAAGTATTGTTCTATCATTAAGTGGCACAAGTTCTACAGATGGAAATATTACAAGTAATCTTCCTTTTGGCATTACCACTAATAACTCTGGATTAGATATTTTCTTATTAATCGTCTTTGTTATTGCCTTTTTTGCTTTATGTATTGCTTTATGGTGGCCAGTTAGAAAATTATTTAAATGGTTAAATGATAAATGGCCAATGCATAGAAGAATTCCAATATTTGGTTTTGGTCTTGCTTTTTTACTTGCATATGTAGCTGAAAAATGTTTTGGAGTAGCAGATATTACTGGTGCTTTTATGGCTGGATTAATGCTATCAGGTTTAAAATCACAAGATTATCTAGATCATAAATTAGAAAGTGAAACAGGTATTATTTTTGCTCCAGTTTTCTTTGCTAGCATTGGTTTAATGCTATTTACAGAAGAAATGAATTTTACTGACCCGATGATTATTTTATTTGGATTCTTATTTATAATTTTTGGACTTTTAGGAAAATTAATCGGTGCAGGTTTTGGAGGCATACTAACTAGATTTAAATTTAGACAATCACTGATCATTGGTGTGGGTATGATGGCTCGCGCTGAAGTAATTATAGTTACTGCACAAAAAGGAATTGATGCTGGAATTATATCTATTGAAATTATGCCATTTATTATTTTATTAATTGTTATTTCATCTCTAATTACTCCGATTTTATTAAAACTTTTATATCGAAATTACAATGATCCAGAAGAAATATCGACAATAAATAGGCAAGAAGAAAAATAAAACTATTTGATAAATAGTTATATTTAAAGTAAAATATCAAATTGCTATGAAAAAGAAAAAGAATAAACAAACATTTCAAAAATTTAAACAACATACACTGACAATACTTAAATCACTATTTTCTAACCAAACAGCGATTGATGGAGCAAGACACTATCCATGGTGGGTAGCGTTAATATTTTTTGTTTTATCAATATGTCTTCCTACCATACCAGTTATTACAAGTAACTATAATGTCAGCGGTTCTGCCTTTATGGAAGGACAAACAAAAGGTTTTGATACTTATATCGCTGCGTTAGTGACTGATATGAAACAAAATGGTGTTGATTTAAAAGTAGAAGCTAGTGATGTCACCGGTCAACATCAACTTATTGATGTAAATGATTCTTGGAAAAATTATTACAATAATTATTCACAAGACCGTCAATACGTCTATAAAAACACTAATTCTAATCAAATTGATTTTGTTGCCTATTATACACGTTTAAGTGGCAATGATTTTGCTGAATTTAATAGTGATATTGCTTCTAGACAATATCGAGTTGGCACTGATCAACTCTATGTTGTTGGTGATGATACTTCAACAAGTGAAGGTGAAACAATAGAAATTTACACTCCAAGTTATATTTTATTTGGCTTAGATAATTACGTTGTTCAAATATTTAATCCAAATAGTATCACCGCTTTTTCTAATACTTCAGGTGATTACGCTCATATTGATGTTGGTACATCAATTGCAAGTTTTGCTCCTGATATAACTATACCTGAAGTAGAAGGTTTTATTGCTCCTTCTACGAATGACTTATTAGCTGATGAAGAATATGTTTCTACTATTAATGGAAACTTTAGAAATTTCTTCTACCAAGGTTATATTACTAATCGTAATAATTCAACATTATATTCAACACTTTTAACTCTAGGCATTTATATTGTTTTAGCCTTCTTTATGGGATTAATGATTTTCTTATTAACTAGAGGCAAAAAGAATATTATGCATATATTATCCTTCTATGTATGTCAAAAAATTAATGCTTGGTCAATGCTTTGCCCTGCAATATTAGGAATGATTCTTGGCTTTATTTTCCCTCAATTTGCAATGGTTGGTTTTATATTGTTCCTTGGCGTAAGAATTATGTTTATGTCATTTAGACAATTAAGACCAGTAATGCGTTAATAAATATATAAAAATGCAATTTAAAAGCGCGAGAACTCTCTCGTGCTTTTTATAATATAAATCATAAGATTTATTGTGTTTAATTAAAATTTAAAAACAATTATTTAATCGCCATAATCTGATCCACGTGATTTATCTTCAACATAGATATTTAATGGATTAGTAATATCTTCTAGTTCTAAAAAGATATAACTATCATCAACTTCTGTTTGAGGGAATTCAAAATTGCCCACGAACACGACATGGTGATTTTTCTTTACAATTTCTTCCATCTTTTTTAATATGATTTCTTTTTTATCAGGATGGTGTGTTAGCATTGATTCTAATTTGCTATAAAATATTGGCTCAACATAAAATTTGTTGTTTTCATCATAAGCAAAAAAAGAGCAAAACGGATTATTATTATCTACAAGTTTAGTTAAATTGTCCCAATAAATCATTTTCATTTATGATAAGTTTCTCCTTTATTAATTTTAAAAGCGCGATATATTTGTTCTAATAAAATAAGTCTTGTCATTTGATGTGTGAAAGTCATTTTTGATAAAGTGATTGAAGTATTTGCTTTTTGTTTAACACTGTTACTTAAGCCATAACTTCCACCAATAATAAAATATATATTATTAGAATAAATATCTATAGTTTTTTGCAAAAACCCTGCAAATTCCTCACTTGTTAATTGTTTTTGATTTAAATCTAGATTTATTATATAGCTTTTACTAGGTATTCTTTTTAATATATTTTCACCCTCTAAATCTTTAAGTTTTTCTATTAGGGCTAAGGAAGGTTTATTATCATTATTAGATATATCTTCAACTTCAATAATATTAATTTTTGTATAAGAAGATAGACGCTTAATGTATTCATCTATTATATTTTTTAAATTAGTATCTTTTATTTTGCCAACAGCAATAATATTAATTGTCATAGTGGCCACCTGAGACACATTCATATTGTTTAGCAATAATGATTTTATAATCATCAATATTTTTATGACGATAAGAGAAAACTTTTCTATATGCTTGAAAAGCTTCATCTGTAGAATTACATTCTTCAGATATGTGCGCTAAAACGATTTCTTTAGTGTGTTTTCCTAACATATCACAAGCATAAAAAGCACTATCTTCATTATTTAAATGACCTAATTGCCCTCTGATTCTTCTTTTTAATATTTCTGGTCTTGTTGAATTCATAAGCATTGATAAATCATGGTTTGATTCTAAAATTAAATATGTAGGGTCTTTACAAAGCTTTATTGTTTTTTCATCAATAAATCCAGTATCAGTAATATAAACTAATTTTTGATCATTAATTAAATCATAAATTATATAACCACAAGAATCTTTTGCGTCATGATAAGTCTTAACTGGAGTTATTTCAAAAGTATTTATATAAAAAGTCTCATATAAATTAACACTATTATGTATTGTTGGGATAGTGTTTTCTAATGCATAAGTCTTAAGATTTTTTAAAAAACGAATACCAGAAATATGATCGCTATGATCATGGGTAAATAAGCAAGCATCAATATCTTCTAAAGTTTTATCAATAGATTTTAGACCATTTTTTAATGTTGTTAGGCTTACTCCCATATCAATGAGAATTAAAGTATTATTATTATATATTAGTGTTGCATTACCTTTAGAACCAGAAGCAAGTATTTTAAAAAACATGATTAATCACCATCATCCGTTCTAATTTTATTCATTTCTTCAACCCAATTTTCACTTGGTGGGTCAAAACGACCATATTCTTTAAAGAAAAATAAATCTACTTTTCCAGTCGAACCATTTCTATTTTTTGCAACATTTACTTCAACATAACTTGCACTTCCTGGAATAGCGTCTCCTAGTCTTTCTTTAGCTAATTCAAATTTATCTGATGTTGTTAATTGACCACCTTTTTTATTAGCAGCATTATTCTTTTTTTGATCTTTATAATAATCTGGACGATACAAAAGCATGACAACATCAGCGTCTTGTTCAATATCGCCTGAATCTCTTAAATCAGAAAGCATTGGTCTTTTAACATCTCTTTTTTCTGGACCACGTGATAATTGTGAAACAACAACAACTGGCACTTTTAAATCTTTAGCTAATCCTTTTATGGCCCCAGATATTTTTCTAATTTCTTCAACACGATTATCACTAGAAGATTTTCCTACTCCATATTGAACTAAACCTAAATAGTCGATGACAATTAATCCTAAATCTGGATGTGCAGCTTGTAATTTACGTGCCTTAGCAATTAAGTCTATAACTTTAATTCCTGGTGTTTCATCAATAAAGATTGGAACATCTCTTAATTCTTTAATAGCGTGTGATACTTTTGCTCTATCTCCACCTGAAAAATGACCTGTATTAATCGATTTTAAGTTTACACAGCTAACCATAGCAATTAATCTTTTTACTAATGAATCAGTTGACATTTCTAATGAAAATAAGGCAACAGGAACTTTAGAAACACTTGCAACATTATAGGCAAAATTTAAAGATAAAGCAGTCTTACCAACACTAGGACGTGCGGCAACAATTGTAACTTCTCCTTTTTGAAATCCTTGTGTCAAAGCATCAATTTGTGTATAACCACTTGAAAGCCCCACTACATCACTAGCAGGTAATTCTTTTTGATTATTTAGTTGTGTTTCAATAACTTTTGTTGCTTCATTTAAATCAGTAAAAGAAGAAATATGTCTTCTTGCGATTGATTCTTTAAATAAGGTTTCGCTTTCTAAAATAAAATCATTAACATTTTCAATGCCACCAGTTTTAAATTTATTATCAATATCGCGTATTGTTGAAAGCATTTTTCTTAAAACACTTTGATCAACAACAATATCAATATAAAATTGTAGGTTAGCAAAACTAACAACTGTTTCACACAATTCTTGTAAATACTCAATAGAACCAACTGATTCTAATTGCTTCATATTTTCAAGCTCGCTTGACACTGTTAAGACATCAACAGCCATTTTTCTTTCCATTAGATTAATGATCGCATTAAAAATATATTTATGTTTGTATGTGTAAAAGTCTTCTTCTTGTAAAGAAGATGTAACATTATATAATGCATCTTCTTTTTGCATTGCCGCGCCTAAAACGACTTTTTCAGCATCATCATTATGAGGAAGTTCACCTTTTAAATAATTTTTATTTTTCGCCATAATTATTGTTCCTCTGAAACATGGACACGAATATCAGCAATAACACCTTTATATAATTCATTTTGTAAAATAACCATTCCTAATGAATCAATAGGTGTCTTATTTATAAATTTTCTTTTATCAATTTCAATATCATATTTATCCTTTAGTTGTTCTTGAACTTGTTTTAATGATATTGTGCCAAACATTTTACCATCTTTTCCTGTTTTGGCTTTAAATTCTAAAGTGATATTTTTTAATTCTTCTTTTAATTTTTTAGCATTTTCTCTATTTTGATTATCTTTATCAATTCGATCTTGTTCTTGTTGTTTTAATATTTCTATAGATTTATCAGAGTACGCGACAGCAAGTTTTTTAGCAAACAAATAATTATTAGCGTATCCAATTGATACTTCAACAATTTGATCTTTTTTTCCGACTTTATTAACATCTTTTAATAATATAACTTTCATAACTTATTCTCCTTTATCATCTTCAATTGGAATATCGTTTCTTGCTAGTGTTAAGAAATTAGATAAAACATTTTTTAAAGTTTCTTCAACGCTAGCAAAATCTTGGGTTGAAAATTTAACAGCAGCAACCGTAAAATGTCCACCACCGCCCATTTTTTCCGCTAGTAATTGAGTATTAATAGTGCCATCGCTACGACATGACATTTTAATATCTTTATTATTAATTCTTCCAAAAACAAATGATGCATTAATTGATTTAACTTGTAACAATGCATTAGCAGCTTTTGCTAATGTTGCATCATCAAATATTTGATCAGGATTTGCAATAGCGTATACAACTCCAGGATATGGTGTAGAAATATTAGAAATAATTTTATTAACCATCATATGTTCTTCATAATCATCTTTTAATAAATCATCTGCTTTAGCATTATCTGCACCAAATTCTTTTAAAAATGTACAAGCTTCAAAAGTACGAATTCCTACATTTTTGCTTCTAAAATATCCAGAATCTAAAAATATACCAGATAACATAATAGTGGCATACATTGGAGGAATCTCAATATGAGGATTAATAGAAGCAAAATGGATAAATTCTGCAATTAATTCACTCGCGCTGCTGGCACTTGGATCAATATGATTAAAGACAGGTGCTTCAATAATATCTTCTGTTCTTCTATGATGGTCAATGACCACTATTTTAGTTGCTTTATCTAATAGTTCAGGTGCCATAACACGAGTAGGTTGATGGACATCCACTACAACAACTAAAGTATTGTGATTAATTTTACTTTCTGCTTCTTTTGGACTAATCATTATTTTTTCTAATTCATCACGAGAAAAGCAAGATGTAATAGCAGCACGTGTTTTATATTCGGTCTTTTTTAAATCAAAAACGACACGTGATTGTTTTTCAAAACGATCACAAATACTTTTAATGCCAAGACAAGCACCTAAAGCATCCATATCAGCGGTCACATGTCCCATAATTAATACATTGCTAGAGGCATTAATTAATGATATTAAAGAATCCGCTAAAACACGAACTTTAACACGATTTCTTTTTTCTTGCGCTTCGGTTTTGCCTCCAAAAAATTCCATATCCGAACCATATTTAGAAATTGCAACCTGGTCGCCGCCTCTTGACATAGCAATAGATAAAGCTTCCTCTGCTAAATCCGCTAATTTGACAACATCAGGAAAATCATGAGCAATACCAATAGATAAAGTTAATGGTATATCTTCTCCTTTTCCTTCTTCTCTTACTTTATCAACTAAAGAAAATTTATCTTTTTTCATTTTTTCTAAAGTAACGTAGTTAGTTAAAATAAAATAAGTATCATTACGATAACGTCTTAATAATATTCCCATATCTTTAGCGTATTGGAAAATAACGTTTTTTACTTTAGATATCGTATCATTAAAATCTTCTTCAGTACCGACTACATCAGAATAATTATCAATAGTTAATAAGCCCACAACAGGTGCTTGTTCTTTAGAATATTGAAACATTTCTTCATAATCAGTATTGTCTTTAAAAATAAATAATCCTGCTTCACCAAGATATTTAACTTCGTATTGTCTATTACCA
This sequence comes from uncultured Bacilli bacterium, assembly GCA_944358865.1. Taxonomy (GTDB): domain Bacteria; phylum Bacillota_I; class Bacilli_A; order RFN20; family CAG-826; genus CAJOOD01. The sequence goes on from CALVRV010000005.1 coordinate 17,081, forward strand.
TCTTTAATTTTTATTGTCTGTTTTTCATCTTGAACATCATATAACATTCTTAATTCTGGATGCCATTCATAAATATTAGAATCAATAATATTTATATTTCTATCTTTAAATAAATCATTTGTCCAAATAACAATATTATCATCATTAACAACCGCTAAACCAATCATCGCAAAGTTATATGCAGCCTGAATATCGCTACCTAAAACTTCTGCAGCTTTTAAATCTGATTGTTGCCTAATTTTTTCAACCTTAATAATTGCAAACCAAACAAATAAACTATCTACAAACACAAAAAGTAACGCTCCAAAAATAACAAAAATAGAATCCATTACTTCTTGCATGTTAAAAAGGTTTGCAAAATAAAATATACAAAAAACAATTATGAATACTAATTGTATTAGGATGATAATAAAGGCGGCTGTTCTTAAACGTTGTAAATATTTTTCCATAGAGATACCTGCTTAATATTATAAAATAAATGATAAGTATATAAAATACTTATTTTTGATTTTAAAAGTTATTAAAAATTAAACCCATTTTAGTTACTTTACAAATAAAAAATTATTTTATTATATTTAAAGCAAGAAGAAAAAAATATAAAATAACCTAATTTTTACAGCTTTTTTATATTAATTTGCATAAATTATGCAAAATAAAAAGTAGCCTTTTATTAGCTACTTATTTATAAATTTTATTTAGTCTGCTACGTATGGTAATAAAGCCATATAACGTGCATTTTTAATTGCTCTAGCTAATTCTCTTTGATGACGAGCGCATGTTCCTGTTGAACGTCTAGAAGCAATTTTGCCGTTAGAAGAGATAAACATTTTTAACATTTCGACATCTTTATAATCAATATGTTTAATGTTATTCTTTTTAAAATAACAAAATTTTTTATGTGGTCTAACTTTTTTAAAAGCCATTTTTATATTTCCTTTCTAGAATGGTAAGTCTTCATCTGGAAAATCAATTGATTCCAAATTTTTTGAATCATCAACTGGTGATTCTTGTGATAAATTTAATGTATCATTGTTGTCAGAATTAACTCCAGTTTGGCTTGATTTAGGTTCTAAAAATTGAACGGAATCACATATTATTTCAAATGTGCTTCCTTTAGTGCCATCTTTTCTTGTAAATGTTCTTTGTGTTAAACGTCCATCAACACCAACAAGTGAACCTTTTCTAGCATATTTAGAAACATTTTCAGCGCTTTGATTAAAGACAGTGCAAGGTATAAATGATGCTGTTCTATTTCCTTCAGCATCTTTTTGCCAATTATCAACCGCTACTGTAAATGAAGCGACACTATTACCAGAGTTTGTTTTTCTAAGTTCTGGATCACGAGTTAAGCGACCCACGAGTACAACACGATTAAGCATATTTTTTATTCTCCTTTAGTTATTTTCATCGACAAGAATGATATGACGTAAGACATTACGATTAATCTTAACTAAACGATTGAATTCGCTGGTAGCTTTAGTATCAGCACTTACTTTTAAGACGACATAATAACCTTTAACTTCATCCTTAATAGGATAAGCAAGGTCACGTAATCCCATTGATTCATCGACATTTTTAACTTCAGCACCATTATTAGTTAAAATAGCACTTAAAGCGTCGATAGCTTCTTTTCTTGAAGCTTCATCAAGGTCTGCTCTTAAAATGTACATAATCTCATAGTTTTTCATCTATCTGTACACCTCCCTTTGGTCTTCTGGCTAATTTCTTAAGAAATAGCAGAGAGTATTAATGCCTAAATGGCATTTATATATTATACACACGGGCGCGTTTTAGTAAAGATTTTTATATCATCCTCACTATACTTATAGTCATTTTTTATTAAAATAACTAAATTATTTTTTATTATCGCGCATTGTTGGGAATAAAATTACTTCACGAATAGAAGATTGATTTGTTAATAACATAACTAGACGATCAATACCCATACCTAAACCTCCTGCTGGTGGCATACCATACTCAAGAGCGTTTAAAAAATCATAATCCATCTCGTTAGCCTCATCATCACCTAATTCTTTTGCTTTAAGTTGGGCAATAAATCTTTCTTTTTGATCGATTGGATCATTTAATTCGGTATAAGCATTTGCTAATTCTTTTCCATTAACAAAAAGTTCAAAACGTTCAGTAAATCTTTCATCTTTTCCTTTCTTAGTTAAAGGAGATACTTCAATTGGATAAGAATAAACAAATGTTGGTTGTATTAAATCATCTTGACATAATTGTTCAAAAAATTCGTTAACGATATATCCATAAGAATTTTTAAATTTATCAAGTTGTATATGATAAGAATCTGCAAGAGCCTTAGCTTCTTCATAAGACATTTGTTTAGAAAAATCAATTCCTGTTTTTTCTTTAATTAAATCAACCATTGATATCCATTTAAATGGTTTAGAAAAATCAATAATTTTATCTTGATAGGTGACTTTTGCAGTGTTTAATAATTTTTTTGCCACAAAACGAATCATTTTTTCAACGATATGACGCATAGAATTTAAATCACCATAAGCTTGATAAAGTTCAATAGTGGTAAATTCTGGATTGTGTGTTGTATCCATTCCTTCGTTTCTAAAAAGACGGCCAATTTCATACACTCTTTCCATACCTCCAACAAGTAATTTTTTAAGAGGTAATTCGGTTGCAATACGTAAATAAAAATCTTTATCTAAAGTATTGTGATGAGTAATAAATGGTCTTGCATTTGCGCCACCTAATATTGGAGATAAAACACTTGTTTCAACTTCAACAAATCCTTGATTATCTAAAAATTCTTGAATAGCTCTTATAATTTTAGGTCTAGCAAAAGCTGTTTTTTTTGCATCTTCATTCATGATTAAATCAACATAACGATGACGATATCTTTCTTCAACATCTGTTAAACCATGGAATTTTTCTGGAAGTGGGTTTAAAGATTTACAAAGGTGAGTAAATTTTAATGTTTTAATTGTCAATTCACCTGTTCTTGTTGTCATTAATAAGCCTTTGACACCGACAATATCTCCAATGTCAGCCATTTTAAAAAGTTCATATTGTTTTTCACCAACATCATTGATTCCAATATAAAATTGCATTTTTCCAGTTTTATCTTGCAAATTAAAAAAGGATGCTTTACCCATTTTTCTTATTGCCATAATTCTTCCAGCAACAGAAACATGTAAATCTAATCTTTTAATTCCGTTAGGTGTTTTTTTATTGCAAAGATCTCTTATCTGTTGAAAATTATGACTAACTTTATAAGATTGGCCAAATGGATCAACTTTTAATTGACGATATTTTTCTAGTTTTGCTCTTCTTGCTAATTGTTGATCGTTTAATTGTTGAATATCCGACATAATAAGTTTTCCTCCAAGTCAAAATCATTATAGCAAAATAAATATTTATTTTGTTTGAAAATTTTTAACTTCCTCTTCTAATTCCTTAAAGGTTGTTATTTTGCTCGCTATATTAATGCGTATTTTTTTAGAATTAGCAAAGCCTTTAAAAAAATGGGGTCCAATAGAGCGAAATAATTTCATTGCTTGCTCTTCACCTTTATCTAAAACCATCATTTTTGCTAATTTAAGACAATATTCTTTTTGCATTTCTAAAGTTGCATCCTCTAATCTTGTGCCGTCTTTAAAATATGTATTGATTTGCGTTATTAAATGTGGGTTACCTACCCCTCCTCTTGCTATCATTACACCATCAGCGTTAGTGATTTTTAATGCATTAATAGCGTCATCTAAGGTAAAGATATCTCCAGATACAATTAATGGAATATTTACTAGAGATTTTATGTTTTCTAATAATTCATAATGTGGTTTACCGCTATACATTTGTTTTGCGCTTCTAGCGTGAATAGCGATTAATTTTACACCGCAGGATTGCAATATCTTTATTACTTGTTTGAAATTTAAATTATCATCATCAAAACCTAATCGAATCTTACAAGTGATTGGATAAGGAGAATAATTAACAATATCGCTAATAAAATCTTTTAAATAATCTAAATCTTTTAATAGAGCACTTCCGGCACCATTTTTAGTAACTTTTTTAACAGGACACGCTAAATTTAAATCAATAAAATCACATTTAACATTTTCTTTTTTAATAATATCGATTGCTTTTTTTATTGTTTTAGAATCATGTCCAAATAATTGAATACCGAATGGATGTTCATTATCATCAGTTTTTAAATATGATAAGGTATTTAAATTTTCATATATCAAACCATGATCAGAAACCATTTCTGAATAAGAAATACCAACACCAAATTCTTGCATAAATTTGCGGTATGAATAAAATGTATAACCCGCCATAGGCGCTAATATTACTTTACTATTAATTTTATAATCTAAAAAATCAAACATCTTTTAAAAAGGAAGGTTTATTCGCCTTCCTTTGATTCTCCTTTTTCTTCTTGCTTTTGATTGTCGCTTGGCTTTTCTTCTTTAACTTCATTAACCACTGGTTCGGTTGTTTGTTCTTCTTTTACTTCAGCCTCGACAACTTTCTTTTTGCTAGGAAGAGCTCTATCACGCAACAAGATATCAATTTCTTCAGCGGTAATAGTTTCATTTTCAAGCAACGTATTAGCAATTAAAATAACATCTTCTTTATGTTCTTCTAAAATTTGACGAGCCTTATCATGTGAACTTTCGACAATTAAACGAATTTGTTTATCAATTTCTAAGGCTACTTGGCTAGAGAAATTCTTTTGACTGGAAGTATAATCTCTTCCTAAGAAAACTGAACCAGTATCCTTTTCATATTGAATAGGTCCTAAAGAAGACATACCTAATTCGGTAACCATCATACGAGCGATTCTAGTAGCCATTTCAATATCGTTTTGAGCGCCGGTAGAAATATCATCAAAGAAAATTTCTTCACTTGTACGTCCACCTAAATAACCAACGATACGCGCTTCTAATTCTTTTTTAGTTAATAAGAAACGATCATCTTCAGGTGTCATTAAGACATGACCACCAGTATTTCCTCTAGGAATAATGGTAATTTTTTGTACTTTATCTGAATGAGGTAAGAATATACCAATTACAGCATGACCTGCTTCATGATATGCGACTGTTTTTCTTTCTTGCTCAGACATTGAACGTGAAGTTTTTGCAGGTCCAGAAATTCTTCTATCGATGGCTTCATCAATATCATCAACACTGATAGAAGTTTCTTTTTTACGAACAGCAAGTATGGCTGCTTCATTTAAAACGTTAGCAAGGTCAGCGCCAGAAAAACCAACTGTCCTTTTTGCTATTTGAGCAAAGTCAACATTTGGATCAATAATTTTATTTCTAGCGTGAACTTTTAATATTTCTTCACGACCTTTTTTATCTGGTAATGAAACAGTTATTTTTCTATCAAAACGACCCGCTCTTAGTAAGGCAGGATCTAATACGTCATCTCTATTAGTAGCAGCGATAACAATAATACCACTATTATCAGAGAAGCCATCCATTTCGACTAATAATTGGTTAAGTGTTTGTTCTCTTTCGTCGTTTCCACCACCAAGACCTGCTCCTCTTTGACGACCAACTGCATCAATTTCATCAATAAATACAATACATGGAGCGTTTTCTTTAGCAATTCTAAACATGTCACGAACACGTCCAGCACCAACACCAACAAACATTTCGACAAAGTCAGAACCACTTATTGAATAAAATGGTACACCAGCCTCACCTGCAACAGCTTTAGCAAGTAATGTTTTACCACAACCTGGTGGCCCAACTAATAAGACGCCTTTTGGTAATTTTGCACCAAATTTTGAATATTTTTTTGGTTCTTTTAAATAATCAACCAATTCACGCATCTCAAGTTTTTCTTCATCAGCGCCAGCAACATCACTGAATTTAACTTTAGAAGTGTTTTCTCTTCTTGCGCGGCTGCGATTAAATTCAAGAGCTTTGTTATTTGCGCCTCCGACACTTCTAGAGAAAACAGAAAATAAGATAACAACAATAATAATAGAAACAATTCCAAGAATAATTGTAGGACCCCAAGTATCCCAAAAATTAGTTACATATGGGTCATTAATTGTGATGTTTCCATCATTAACATAAGTGTAAGTTAATTGTGATAAATTATATTCACCTTCTATTTGAATATAAACAGGATTTTCCTCAGTTGAACCGTCTTGTAAAATATCAGTATAAGTTCTAGGAGTAGTTGACCATTCATCCCAAGTAACAGTCAAAGTAAAATTATAAGTAGTATTGCTTGCATTAGGATTATCAGAATCATATCTTCTATAACGTCCATCAATAACAGCAAGAGTCTCTTCTTTAGGTGTAACAGTTACTTCTGTAATTCGATCATTAGCAAGAGCGGTAACATAATCATCTAATGTAAACCTTTCAATTGGAGCGCTAGAAAAAAACATCCAATATATAAGTAAACCTAATATACCAATAACAACAACGAAGGAGAGTATAAATCCCCATGAGCTTCTTTTTCTTTGTGGATTATCTGCCATGACAATCCTCCTTTCTGTCACTAATAAGAATTAGTGAATGAATTAATTATATAGAAAAGGGTCGATAATGCAAAATAAATTGCATTTGATAAGACACCTTATTAAAAAGTGTATCAAAATTACATTTTAAATAAAATCAAAATTACATTTTGACATAAAAATTTAATTCGTCATTCAATTTAAAGTTTTTTCTATAACGAGGGATATAGATAACAGTGCCGCTTTTATTAACTATGACAGGCCATTTTTTACGAACTGATAACGGCATTTTCCAATCAATAAATAATCGTCTAGCTCTACAAACATAATTGTTAATTCTTATTTCGTCATCTTCTTTTGCGTTTCTTATTGTCAAAGGATAATCATCTAAAGTTATCTTTTTATCTCCATGACCATTAGTAAAATCTAAATAAAAATATTGAGTTTCTAATTTCCCTGGCGATTGTAAAACATAAGAGTAGTCGCTGGTTTTTTCATCTTTTATAAAAGAAACCCAATCATATTCTTTATTAAATATTAAATTATTACTTACCTTGAAATAGACATTAGGTTTTTCACTAATTAATATTTTTTTAATTTCTTCAGATAATTTACTTGATATACTTGCATCTTGTTTAATTTGTCTTGCTAAAAATACTAAAGCTCGCTGAAATTCTTCATCATTTAATTTTAATAAAGTTGCTTTGTCATTTATATTTAAAGAAGCAAGTTTTTTATTAATAGCCGCAATATTTTGATTTAAGGAATTGATTTCGTTAATTGTATTTTCTCTTTCACTTTGACTCATTTTACTAACAATGTTATGGCGAATTACATTTCTTGAAAAATCGTCACTTGAATTACTTGAATCAATCGCGTAAGGAACATGATTATCTAAACAATATTGTAAAAGTTCTTGCTTACTATAATCTAATAAAGGTCGAATTGTTATCATATCAAAGACTTTAACTTCTCTAACAATTCCAAAATTATCAAAATATCCACCTCTTTTTTGCTGCAAGAAATAAGTTTCAATAACATCATCTTGTTGATGTGCGACAAGAAGTGCATCGATATTATTTTTATAATAGATTTCTTTAAAAAAATTGTAACGAATATCACGCGCTTTAGATTCAAAATTTCCAGAAAAAATTGAGAATTTGCAGGAATATATTTCTATTTCGATATCATTTTGTGCACATATGGCATTCAAAGTATCGGTTTCATATTTTGCTTCTGGCCTAACGTTATAATTAACATGTGCAACCATAAAATTATAGCCTTGAACTTTTAACATATGAAATAACGCCATTGAGTCAGGGCCAAAAGAACATGCAAGTAAATATTTTTTATTTTTATCTAAATCAAGTGGTTTTATCATATCGATTTTGCCTCTTTTTTAATAATTTCATATTCACAATTATTTTTATTGTCAAGTTTAGTTACTAACACCTCTAATTTTATTAAAGGTAAATCTAAAATTATTTTATCGTTTACTTTAACATCACTTGACGCTTTAGCTTGTTTGTTATTAATGTAGCAATTGCCTTTTTCTATTAGTTCTTTTGCAATGATTCTTCTTTTTATAATTCGCGCGCTTTTTAAATATAAATCTAATCTCATAATATTATCCTACTATTTTTAATAAATCTTTTAATACTTTTTTTAATGTAACAATCCAGTCATCATCTTTAATCATATTAATTTTAAACACACCTTGTTGATAAGTAATACGACAATATTTAATATATGGCATCATTAATTCAAATAAAATATTTCCAATACCTTTAATTTGTAAATATTTATTAGATAAAATAATATCATAATAATTTTTATAAATTTTAAGGTCATCAATTTGACTTAATTTGACTAATATATCTATTTCTTGTTTATCAAAAAGCAAGGAAACATTTTTAGGTAATGGTCCATAAATATCTCTAATATCAGATTTTAATTTAGCTAAATCATCAAGGTTATCACATTTTTCTATTTGTTGATAAAGTTCTATTTTATCTCCTTCTTTTGCGTATTTATCATCAATATAGGCATCAATATTTAAATCAATAGATATATTTTTAGTCTCTATTTTTGATTCTACTTCATCAATTGGATTAATTTTATTTTTAACGGCTTCATTTAAAAGCTTAATATACATATCTAAACCAATCGAATCAATATAACCAGCTTGATTTGGACCTAATATATCACCTGCTCCTCTTATTAATAAATCTCTTTGTGCAATTTTATAGCCACTTCCTAATGTTGCAAATTCTTTTATCGCTTTTAATCTTTTTTTAGCAGTGTCAGTTAACTTTTTTTCGTTATTATAGAAAAGATATGCGTAAGCAATACGATCACTTCTACCAACACGTCCTTTAATTTGGTATAGTTGAGAAAGACCATACGTATCAGCGTTTTGAACAATTATCATATTTGCGTTACTAACATCAATACCATTTTCTATAATTGTTGTGCAGACAAGAATATCAATTTCACCATTATAAAATTTCATCATAACGTCTTCTATTTCGTTTTTGCTCATCTGACCATGTCCAACAGCAATACGCGCTTGAGGAATTTCTTTTTGCAAACGATTTGAAATTTCATAAAGTTTGTCAACTCGATTATATAAATAGAAAACTTGGCCTTGCCTAGACAATTCTCTTAAAATCAATTCTTTTACAACACTAAATTTATATGGCAAGACATATGTTTGAACAGGCATTCTATCTTTTATAGGAGTGTTGATTAAAGAAAGGCTACGCATACCAAGTAAAGAAATTTGTAATGTACGAGGTATTGGTGTCGCACTTAAAGTTAAAACATCAACATTATTTTTTAATTCTTTTAATCTTTCTTTTTGTTCGACACCAAATCTTTGTTCTTCATCAATAATTAACAATCCTAAATTAGAAAAAGAAACATCTTTTGAAAGTAATCTATGCGTCCCTATGATTAAATGAATCGAACCATTTCTTACACCTTCAATATAATCTTTTTGTCTACTTAAGTTAATTAAACGCGAAAATATTGCAATTTTTACGTCGTATTTGCTAAAACGAGACAAAGCAAGCTGATAATGTTGTCTAGCTAAGATGGTCGTTGGACATAATATTGCAACTTGTTTTCCAGATAAAATAGCCTTAAAAGCCGCACGGAAAGCAATTTCAGTTTTGCCAAATCCGACATCACCACATAATAAGCGATCCATAGGATAAGGTGACTCCATATCTTTTTTTATCTCATCTAAGGATGATTGTTGGTCTTTTGTTAATTCATACGGAAAATCATTTTCAAATGCTTGTTGTAATTCGTCGTCTTTATAAAATCTAAAGCCTTCAATTTTGCTTCTTTCTTGGTATAAATTATATAGACGATTTGCTAAGTCATTAATTTTTTCTTTTATTTTCTTTTTTGTTTTTTCCCAATCCGAAGAATGCAATTTGGTAAGTTTAGGTTTAGCACCTTCTCTTGCCATATATTTTCTTACTAATTGGAACTGAGATAATGGAACATATAAGATTTCTTCATTTGCGTATTGTAATTTTAAATAATCTTTATGCACTCCATCAACTTCTAGAGTAGATATTTCTAAAAATTGTCCAATGCCTTGAAATTCATGAACAACATAGTCTCCTGCTTGTAATTCTTCATATGATTTTAAAATTGTTCCTTCTTTAAATCTTGATGAATAACGATAGGAATGGGTCTTTCCATTAAATAGTTCTTTAGCAGTTAAAATAACTATTTTTTCTTTTTCAAATATAACTCCATATGGAAGATCAATTACATTAATTGAAATATTTTTACGTGGTAAAGAAAAATCAACAAATCGATCGTATGGTAAATTTTCTTTTTCTAATAATTCTTCTAAAGTATTAATTTTATCTAAACTAGATATAGCAATCATTATTGTATAATCACGATTTAAAAATGTCTTAATAATATCACAAATAGATTTTTCATCATTGGCTAAAACCATTACCTGACTACCATTTAGATTTAATGCTTCAACATTAAAAGGTGATTCATATATATCAATATGTTGTTTAAAATTTAAAACTGAATTTAAATCATAATAAAAATCAACACAATCAAGCGCTAGATGTTGACTGATTAGTTCTTTTTTAAATTCACTAGCTTCAAAATTTAATAAGGAATTTTGCGAGTCATTGCCTTCTTTATCTATGTAAATAATTTTAAAATCTTGGCAAAAATCAAATAAATTTGTAGTTTTATCGCTTAAATAATGGAAATATTTATATAAAGAAGCATCAAAATCAAATTCTAAAATTTTATTAATAACTTCATCTATATTATCTTTTAATGTTTCAAAATTTAATAAAGATAAAGATGGTTTTACTTTAGCTAATTTGTCATTTAATTTATTTGGTGCGTTTTTTATTTCCTCTAAATTAAATAAAACATCGCTTCCTGGTAAGACTATTACTTCTTCAACATTTTTATTTGATAGTTGGGTTGCGATATCAAAAAAACGAATCGATTCAATTTCATTATCAAATAATTCAATACGCACTGGTGAATCTAAGTTTAAAGAAAAAATATCGATAATATCTCCACGTATAGCAAATTGCAATGATTGATCAATTTTATTGACAAGATGATATCCACTGGAAATTAAATCTAATCTTAATTTTTCAATATTTATTTTTTGATTGAGCTTAAACTTAAATATATTTTTTCTAAATATTTCTTTATTTGGTAAATACCTAATCAAAGAAGCAACATTTGTTATAACAATATCACATCTTTTTTCTAATATTTGATATAAAGCATAAACTCTTTCACTTGATAGATCTTTACTTTGTGTAAGAGCTTCAACACGAATTAATTCATCACCTGGGAACAAAACAATTTTATCTTTATCGCTACTTAAAAATTCTAATAAAAAACTATATAGTTGTTGTGCTTTATATAGATTAGGAACCACTAATAAATATTTTTCTTTTTTAATTTTATAAGCAGAGGCAATACAAAAAGCACTTAATAAAACATCTTCAATAATAAATTTGCCGTTATTGTCATTAACTATATTTTTAACAACATTATTTTCTTTTAAAAGATCAAATAGATTCTTCATGATTATCACTATTATATAAAGACATTGCTTTTTTAAAATTTGATTTTAAAATCTCTTTTAAGGCATTACTTGCTCGATTAATCGCATAATCAATTAATTGTTTTTCTTCATCATAAGGTTTACCTAAGACATGATCTATTCCATCATATTTTGGTTCACCAATACCAATTCTAATGCGTTTGATTTGATCGCTTTTTAAAAGGTCGATGATATTTTGCATTCCTTTTTGTCCACCACTTGAGCCAGATTCTCTTAATCGAATTACACCAGGTGGTAAGGCCATATCATCATAAATAACAACAATATCTTCTAAGCTAATTTTAAAATAATTAACGATTTGAATTACTGCTGTACCACTTAAATTCATATATGTTGTTGGTTTAAATAAAAAGACGTCTTCATCAAAAATTTTTCCTCTTCCTAGTAAACCATTAAACAATTCTTTATCAACATCTATCTTAGATATTAAAGAGAAAGCATCAATAACCATGAACCCCATGTTATGACGGGTTCCTTCATATTTTTTCCCAGGATTTCCTAAACCGACAATTAACTTCATAGCCTTAATATTATATCATTTAAATTTTATATATAAATATAAAACATCTAAAAAATGAATTGCTATATAGATAACATTTTATATAATAATTATGCTTTAAAAAGGAGAAAAAACATGGAAACAAAATATTATTTAAATCAAACGACAAATTATCAAATTTTTGTAAGAAACCATTCTAAAGAAGGAACCTTTAAAGAAGTAACAAAAGACTTACCAAGAATAAAAGAATTAGGTGTAGATATGATTCAACTTTTACCTATTCACCCAATTGGAAAAAAGGATAGAAAAGGCACTTATGGATCACCTTATTCAGTAAAAGATTATTATAAAATCAGTGACGATTTAGGAACATTAGAAGATTTTAAAGAACTAGTTAAAGAAACACACAAATTAGGAATGAAAATTATCCTAGATATGGTTTTTAATCATACTGCGAAAGACAGTGTTGTTTTTGATGAACATCCTGAATTTTATTACTATCATGATAATAAACCCGCAAACAAACTTGGTGATTGGTCAGATGTTATTGATTTAAGAATGGATTTAATTCCTGTTCAAGACTATTTTATCAATGTTTTAGCGTATTGGCTAAATCTAGGAGTTGATGGATTTAGATTTGATGTTGCTAGTTTAATTCCAATGACATTTTTTAAACGTGCAAGAGAAAAACTTGGTGAAAAGCCAATATTTTTTGCAGAATCTATACATAGAGAATTTACTGATTATATATTAACCACTAATTTTTATGTTACTTTAGATAAAGATTTATACCCTACTTTTGATTCTTCATATAACTATAATACTTACACTGCGTTATTTGATTTTTTAAATGGTAAGACAAACTCTATTAAGAAGTACATATCTCAATTATTAGAGCAAGAAAAAACTTTTCCTAAAACTTATAACAAATCAACAACATTAGAAAATCATGATCAAAAACGTATTGCTGAAGTTTGTAAAAACGAATTAACATTAAAAAATATTGTTGCTTTTTCGTTTATAAATAAAGGAATGGCTTTCGTCTATGAAGGCGAAGAATATAAATTAACCCATCAACCTGAATTATTTGAAAAAGATGTTATAGAATTTAAATTGACAGATGAGTCTTATTATCAATATATCAAAGATTTAATCGCGCTTAAAAAACATCCGGCCTTTTTACATTATGATAATTTCCTTTATCATGATGGTGATGATTCTACAATAGAAATCAGTTTTGATGACATTGATAAAAAATCATTACATGGCTTATTTAACTTAAGTGGAGAAAATCATAAATATCATTTTGAAAATGGCACTTATTACGATTTAATATCTAAAACAAATATTGTTGTAACAAACAATCTAATCGAACTAAAAGAACCATTACTTTTAAAAAAGATTTAAAAATCTTTATCTGTTTTTAAAACTGCATGAAGCAAAGTGGTCGCTAATTTGTGACAATGATCTAAAGATGTATATTCTTCGTCACAATGTGAACGACCATTTTTTGATGGAGCAAAAATCATTGTTGTTGGTAACATGTACGAAGCAAATTGTGCATCATGACCTGCACCTGAATTGATAAATTGATTTTTATAACCTAATTCATCAGCGCTAGACTTAACAAAATTAACTAATCTAGGATCAAAATAAGTTGTATCGCGCGACCAATTTAATTTAGTTTTAACTAAACAACCATCTAACTTTAATCCATCAAAAGAATTAATAATGTCGGCAACACGTTTTAATACTACATGATCTATATGACGAACATCTATCATTATTTCTGCATAACTTGGAATGACTGTATGAACATTAGGTTTTACACATATTTGACCGTTTGTGTAAACCAAATCATCAATTTTTAATTCGTCAATTTTATTGTGTAACTCTACTAATATTTTGCTTAACGTTAATAGCGCATCTTTACGATATTTCATTGGTGTTGTTCCAGCATGATTTGCTTGGCCTTCAACAATAATAGAATAATTAACCATTCCTAAAACACATCTAACCACTCCAATATCATTGCCACTTGTTTCTAATATTGGTCCTTGTTCAATATGAGCTTCAAACATTGCTAAATAATCATGTGGGTTTAATCTATTTTTGTATTCTCCTTTATATTTAAATTTATCTAAAGCTTCTTTAAAAGTTGTTTTATTTGTTAATATATCTTTACTTGAAAACATTTTATCTTCATCGTAATTACTAGCAATATTTTCAGGTAAATATTTTTTACAAAGCATACCAGAAACCATTATTGCAGGTGGATATAAAGATCCTTCCTCATTTGTCCAAATCATCGCTACAACATCATGTTTATGTGGAATGTTTTCTTTTTTAATTGTTTCTAATACTTCCATCGCGCATATAACACCAAGTATTCCATCATAATTTCCACCATTTAAAACTGAATCACAATGAGATGCCATGACTATTTTCTTATGTAAAGAATCGCTCCCTTTTAAAATAGCATACATATTTGCATAGTCATCAAAAACTACTTCAGCACCAATACTTTCCATTCTAGTTTTAAAATATGTTCTTGCTAATTCATCTTCTTTAGATAAAGCATACCTAGTAATTCCACCATTTTTATCATCACCAAATGTTGAAAAAGTTTTGATTTTATCTTCAATTCTATTAATATCACACTTAATCATAATTAGCCTCTTTTGATATATTTACCAAAACCAATTTTTGCAAGTGGTGTATTATTTTTTAATAAAAATTCGCCTCGTAAAATAACAGTTTCAATTTTACCGCTATACTCATAACCTTCCCAAATTGAATAATCGGATTTTGAAAAAGACATTTCTTCTTTATTAAAAACATATTTATTTCTTGGATTATAAATGACAATATCCGCGTCATTATTAACTTTTATTTCACCTTTAAAAAGAATATTAAATATCTTTGCAGGATTATAGGAAACAAGTCTTGCAGCGTCAAGATATGAGATAACACCACGATTAGCTTTATCTAGCATATAAGGATATAAATTTTCTATACCATCACAACCATTTGGAGTTTTTCTAAAATCATTTATTCCCCATAATTTTTCTTTTAATAAAAATGGGCAATGATCAGTTGCAACAACATCAATTGTTTTATCATAGATTGCATCCCAAAGTGCAAGTTGGCTTTCTTTATTTTTGATTGCTGGTGAACAAACATAATTTTGTGAATCTTCTTTTTTATAAACATCGCTTGTAAAATTTAAATATTGTGGACATGTTTCAGCATAGACAATTTGACCTTGTTCTTTTGCTTTACGTATTGCGTTAATTCCATCTTTACAGGCGTTATGAACTATATATATTGGAGCGTCAGCCTCTTTTGCAATTTTTAATGCTTTTAATACTCCTTCATATTCAACTTGCTCATCTCTAGATAAATAATGATAATAATTATTTAATTTATTTTCTTTAACAAAAGTTTCAATGTTTTTATCTATTTCATCTACATTTTCTGCGTGAATATTTACTAAAAGATTGCAAGTCTTGGCTTTTTTTAAAATTTTTAATAAATTATCATCACTTATCATCATGTTTTCTTTTTTATAGACCATAAAACATTTAAAAGATGATATTCCAAGATCTTTTGCACTTTCCATTTCTTTTAAAATATCATTATCAGCCCGTGTTAAAGCAATATGAAAACCATAATCCGTATAAGAATTTTTACTTAATTGTAATTTCTTATCTAATAATTCTTTAAACGTTTTTTCTTTTTTCATTATGGCATAATCTAAATATGTTGTTATTCCATTTATCGCACCGGCAAGAGATCCTGATACATAATCATCGCTTGAATATGTACCACCAAAATCCATATGAAAATGAGTGTGAACATCAATGCCACCAGGTAAAACATATTTACCTCTTGCATTAATATATTTATAATCTTTGGTTTGCTTGATATCTTTTCCTATCTCAACAATTTTTTCACCATCAATTACAATATCTAAAACTTCTATTTTGTCATTTAAAACAACGTTCCCGTTTTTAATTAATATTTTCATATGTTTTATCCTTTTTTATTATTTGTTATTTTTTATAATTAAATCCGCTGTTGCTTTATTTGTTGCAATTGGAATATCATAAACAACCGCAATTCTTAATAAAGCCTTAACATCAGGATCATGAGGTTGAGCTTCTAATGGATCCCAAAAGAATATAACCATATCAATTTCTTTTTCAGCAATATGAGCCCCTATTTGTTGATCGCCACCTAGTGGTCCACTTAAATAGGCTTTAACAGTTAGCCCTGTAGCCCTACTTATCAGATTAGCGGTATGACCTGTTCCACATAAATTAAAATCTTTTAAAATTTCTTTGTTTTTTAATGCCCACACTACTATTTCTTCTTTTTTATGATCGTGAGCTATCAATGCAATTGTTTTCTTTTTAGTTTTCATGTATATATTTTAACAAACAAAATAATATTGTAATAGACTAAATTAATAGAAAAATTAGATTCTGTTAAGTGACAAAGTCAATGCAACTCTAACTGTTTTATAACTACTATTTCTTTTTTGTATAATATGTTTGTCTTCTTTGCTTATTAGGAACTAGAAATGGCGAATTATAAAAAACAAGCAAAGAAAAAGACTGGCAATTAAATCTTTAGGATATTTATCAGAATTAAAAAAGATTTATGATAATCATATTCGCGTTTTAAAGAAGTTACTAAAAGACGACTATAGAAAAGAAACAAAAAAAACGATATACAGACAATAAAGATTGATTATTCATTGGATGCTAGAGAATTTCTTCTTTTAAAATAGGTAACCTTTTTATTCAAAAAATACTTAAGAAAAAGTTTTTTAAAAACAATGGTAGACTAACTACAAAAATTTGTAAAAATAAAATTTAAAAAAGTCCCAATGTATCTAAGAAAATATACTTTTTCTTTTATTTTTTGTCAAAGATGGGTTGTTAAATCTTCTTTCTCTTTGATTTGCAAGAGAGAAAGTTTTCATTGTATGGCCTAATTGGCATTAACAAACGATAACTGTTTATAATAAAATATTCATTTTCTTCGTTTGTCATAATCCTTTGGTTAAAAAATAAACTATAAGACCACTAGCGACAGCAGAAACAATGCCCACAATTATAGGAACTATAATCTGCCACAAAATTTTGTTTTCTTTCTTTGGTATCGTAAATGTTTTGCCATTAACAATGATGGCATCATATATCTCTTTGTTCAAATTTTTAATTGATTGCCCGTTTTTCTTGATATCAAGATTATCGAGGTCAACTCCTGCATCTTCAAACGAACAAATTAAATTAATAACTCTTGTTTTCACAGCAGCGTAAACCCTGGAATAAAACTCTGGGTTAATAAGTTGCTTAATTGATGTACATTGGATTCCGTCTGTGTTTTTATATATTTCTGATGCAAGAACAGTTAAATCCCTATACATTTGCTGTTTTTCATCTTTTTTCTTTTCGACATCGTAAATATTTTCAAAAATACCAATACTTTCAACTTGTTTTAAGGTATTTTCGCTTAAATATCCAGCTTGAATTGGTGTGTTTGTTATTTGCAACATTCCAGCTAAGCCCGAATAAATTATGTTCCTAGACGAATATTTTCTATATGAAGGCAACGTATTGAAGCCTTGATATCCATTCAATTCATTCATGCACCAAGCAGATAAATCGCTATTATTCGTTTTCTTTGAAATGATTAAAAGCCTTTCCAAGCACTCAGAAAGCTTAATTAATCCACTTGTTAATTCGTTTAGTATTTTGGACATATTATTCAATACCTAAGGCCTTAATAGCAGCATCCTCTGGAGATGTATAGAAGCTTGTTTGGAACTTGGCAAATAATTCGCTTGGAACGGTCGCTATATCCACTGCGTTACTCATCGGTAAAAGAATCTTCTTAGCTCCTGCATCAAAACAAACTTGTAGGGAATCCGCTAAATTATCAACTTTACTGATTGTACCACCAATAGTCATAGAGCCAAGAACCATCATTTGAGATGATAATGATCTACCTAAAGCAGCACTGATATACGAAATATAAACAGCTAAACTAATTGATGAATCAATACCAATTCCATGACAATCTTCGACATGCATCAAATAATCCTTTTGTTCTAAGGAGATGGTTTGACTAATATGTTTAGCATTGGCTTTGAAATAGTTTTGAGCAGTTTTCACTGATTCTTTTAATTCTTTAGAATTGCTTAAACCTGTAACTTCAAATTTGCCACCACCTTTTTCATTTAATGAACATTCGATTCTAGCAACTCCAATTGTGGTTGCACTACTGCAAGTCGTATAAATCGTTCCAGCTGGTGAATTGCCTTCTGGAATTAATTTGCCACCGCCTTGTTCTTTAACAGATACGAACTTCTCTTCCATTGTTTCTAAATCGATGTATGAGAATTGTGTGTCATAGAATTCCATGCCACCTAATTTCTTAAGCTGTTCTTTGACTCTTCTTCTACCCTCTAATGCATAGACAAGGATTTCTTCAATATCTTCTTTAGAATAATTTTCATCTGGATAAAGGAGTTTACACATAGCAGAAACCATCTTATTGACCGCCATAGTATCTCTTTGGTTAAGACATCTGCCTAATTTGAAGAATCTATGGTAGCAATCAGCGTCGCTTCTTTTTCTCATTTCTCTGAGGAATTCAGCGAAATAATCAGAAATAAAGCCCCAATTATCAGTGAAATATTCTGGTCTTAATTTAGGAACTTCCCATCCTGGTAAATAGAAATGCATTCTATCTAAGAAAGCAGTATCAATCATCGCTTCTGGAAATGGTTCAAACAGTGTTGATGTTTTTAATAATGATTCAACGCTTTGGTTAATATTTCCTTCAAAAACCATAGAGGCCTTAGCAATGATGGATTCCTTGCCTCTAACAAACGATCCACTATTCATGTAGTCTTTCATGATTTGGATACCATCTTTATCTTTAAAGTTAATACCTGCAACTTCATCAAAAGCTACAACATCCCACATACCAACTAAACCAACAGTTTTTCTTCCCATGTTGTAGAAAAGATTGGCCACTGTGGTCTGTCCGCCGGAAAGAAGGATGGAGTTTGGCGACAATTCTTTATAAATATGTGATTTTCCAGTACTTCTAGGACCCAATTCACATAAATTCATATTAGATTCTATCATCGGTGCAATTCGAGCCAAGAGATGCCATTTTACGCGTTTATCAAAATAAGCTGGCTCCATGCCACAGCTTCTAATAATCAAATCAATCCATTCTTCTTTAGCAAAGTCTTTTCTAGCTTCGATAATTTCATTCAAATCAAAGCCAGGCATTTGGATTGGAGTAATGTCGTCGATATGGAACGCTCCACCATCATCATCGTTATATTTATATGAAAGTTGAATAATGCACCAAATACCATCACTCAATAATCTTTCGTTATCTTTAATGTAATGGTCATCGATAATATCGCTGATACCCATGTTATGAAGATTGCCGTAATAGACGTTATGTCTTTCATCAAATCTGGCATCAACAACATCAATAACGTTGTATGTTTCATTATCTCTGATTCTTGATTTAATCAAATTGACTTCATCGTTTCTGACATAGTTCTCGGCTAAAATCTTTTTAACTTGCTCGATGCCTTTATCAATTTCTTTTTCATCATCAGAGGAACAATAAGTGCCTAAAAGATATTCCAAAACATATGTTGGAACATTGGATACACCTTTAATCAATTTGGTTGCACCTTTTTTAACTACTCGCCCAGCAAATGATTCATAAGCTTTTCTATCTAAATCATCCATAAAATTTATTCCTCCTAGAACATCTTGAAGCCAATGATATCGATGATAAATTGAATTTCTTCAATGGTTTCTCCGCTGTCGTTATCTTCTATTACAAGGTAATATCTCTTGTTTCTATCGTAAGTTTGATTCTTTAGCAAGAATCTCATATCAATAATTCTTTCAGCTGGATCATCTGTTGATTTATTAGCAATAAGAATCTTCTTTTCACTGATTTCGTTGTGTTCGTCATCAACAAAATAAACCATCAATGTTGCAGGCGTTTTCTTACCATCAACTTTTTCCATCTGCTCAAATTGAAGTGAGAAAGATTTATTCATAATCTTGTGAGTTGAAGTTTTAAGTCTAACCTTGACTGGTTCTGCAACCTTATCTAAAGCTTTACTTCTCATTTCAGAAAGTGTGATGATTGGTGTGACTAATTCTTGTAACGAGGCACCACCATGGATGTATTGAATACCACCACCAGCTTTTCTAAATAAATCATAAGAATATGGGGAATATACTTTTTGATGGTAACTACCTAAATACTCCAGATCAAATGTATTGGTATCGGTTAAATCTAAGTTGTTATCAACAACTGCATATCTTTGTGAATAATCATCAAGGCCTAAGCCTGCAAATGAATTATATTTGCTAGATGCATCAATCTTCTTATTTCTATAAATGAATCCATGATCGCTTGTGACCATGTAATTTGAAATTTGAAGAGTGTTATATAACTTTCTGATTAAATCAATAATTTCTTTAATGGCAGTATTGCATGCTTCGAATACATCTGTATCGTGTTCACCAGCATTATCAATTGTATTGTGAAAGATATAAACAAGGGACTTATCATCCATATAACGACGAAGTGTTTCTTTGTTCATCTTAATAATATCTACATATTGAATAGCAGCATATGATTGCGATCTTGATTTAAGAATCTTGTCTCTATTATCAGTTCCGCTACTTGGCTTTCCATCTACAAAGACTTGTTTGTTTTCGTAAGATATGATTTCGTTTGGAAGAAGTGAGGCCATACCAAACGTGGTAATGGATGGAAGAGTTGTAACTTGATATTCAAGTTTAGCTAAACCATTAAACTTATCAGCGCGATTAAGTTGTCTTACTAATTCCGCACCAACCTCGTATCTAAGAGCGTCAGAAACGATAATAAATTGCTTCTTAGCAAGTCTCTTTATTCTGTTCTTAAAGAAATATTTAGATAATTCAACAGAACCAAATGAATAATGTGGTTCAATTGTTTTTAGACTACTGGAGAATGTTCCACCCAATTTGGATAAGAATTTATTTTCATAAGTGTTATCCACAACATTAACCAACGCCATCTGATTGTCATCCGGTTCAACGATTTTGGAATAAGCGTTGATGGCGTGTCTATAATTGCTATCCACCTCATAATAACTTTCGCAATATTTGGAAATATAATCGGAAGGTGTTAATCCTTGTTCAATGGATATATCCGCTGTTTTCTTTAATTGAATGGCGTATTTTAAGAAATCATATTGGTTCTCGAATTCGCTATACCACTCTGTTGTTAAACGATAATCATTAATGACTTTAAGATAGAAATCAAAATCATATGATCCACTAACTAATGAATTAGTTATTGTTTTGATAATGTGCCTATCAAAGTCCTTGAATTCATCGCTAAAGGCGAGAGTATCAATTCCTCTAGATTTAATAATTTCTTTAATTCTTAATTTCTTTGAATATTCCTCTTGGAGTCCATCATAACGTTTATCTTTCTTTAATATTGCATTTACAAAGTAAAGAATAGATTCGGGGGAATCTTTGATAATTAATTTATTCCATAGAGGACTATCAATCTTAAAGTTTTTATTTTGAGTAACTGAGGTCATTAAGAAGGATCTAATTAATGTATCAACGTTTTCTTCACCGCTATAGAAGAATTGTTCTGACACCATTGTCCAGAATTCATTCTTAAAATTGAATTTTTCTAATTCTTTATATTTCTTGCCAGTTTCAACATCAAAGATGACTTCTAATAAGATGTGGTCAATCTTCGGATAATCAGCTTTCACTAAAGAAGCCATCATATTAAGTTCCAATTCGGCTGGTTGGATTGAATCATTAATAGGATATTTCTTAGTTAAATCCCCAACTCTTTGTTTACTTTCAAAGAACGATAAATGTCTTTGGATAACTTCTCTAAGTTTAGATGTTTCTAACCCTAGATTTCTCATTGTTAAAGCAACAACGTCAGCGTAATATTCTTCGCTATATAAAAGAGTGTCTAACAGCCAATTCTCAACATCAGATGGTCTTTTACATGGAAAATAAATAAGATAATTTGATGTTTTATCTTCGATTTCTAATAAAGTTTTAATTGAGAATGGGTTGTTTTCATAGATGATGACTTTAGCATTATCAAACGAATCATTTTTAATCTCTTCTATGAATGTTTGCATTTCATCATACCAAAAGATTATATGTCGAAAATCAGATGGCTTATTAAACATCTTTATAAGTTGCAACTTAGCTTCTTGATAACTACTGTCGTTCATAGCACCCTCCTATTTCTTCTTCTCCAGACCAAATGGCACAAGTAAATCTTTTTTGATAGTTGCGCCATTGACTTGGATGGATATTCCTTGGAATTTAACATAATTGACCTTAACACCATCATCTAAATCGATATCGATATATTGGTTAGCCATATGGTCTAAGACTTGGCCATAGATTTGGAGTTCTTCTTCTGCTAATTCGATTTTGGATAACTGGTTTTCAATCTTCTTTCTTTGAGCAATGTCCGCTCTAGTAAGCTGGTCAGTTAATCTTTCTCTTTCGGTCTTATACATCGCTGTTCTTGGTAGGAAGTACTTAGCATTAATTTTTGCTAATGTATTTTTGTCATAACGATGCAAATAGACTAAGCATTTGAAAGCACCTTGTTTGCCACTACTAAACATCCAATAGATTGGTCTATTTTGATATACCTTCAAATGGTCTTTATAAAATTCATCATTAAGGTATCTATTGATAGCTTCTTCGGCACCTTCGTCAGTTTTCCTTCCTAAAGCATCCGCGATGAAATTAAGATTATCACGATAATATTTATCACCATAAACACGTTTTACTAATTTGCATATTGATTGTGTTAAACCATCATTAATTCCTATAAATGGATAAATCGGAAGAATTCCATCTTCATCTACATAATTCCTATATTTGGTTGGATCAAATTGTCCGCCAGCGTAAATCAGCCCTTCTTGTTCAAGAGAATAACGTCCCATTAAACAGCCAATAAAATAAGATATTAGCGATTTAATTGAGGTTGATGTATCAACTTTTCTGATAGAAACATTTTTGTCCAAAACTGAAGAGTCGACTTCATCAGACAAACCATACATTTCAGCTACGATGGCATTTATTCTCTCTTCATTATTTTTCATCTTGGAAAACATTGTTTCTGTTTTGTTTTTCCATACAACAAAAGCATCTGATATCTTCGAATTGCTAAGCGAAACAAGCGGATGAACAAAGAAATCCCATGAATCTTCATAACTGTCCCATTCATCTTTAGATATATCTATATTGGACTGTGCCAATTCTCTAATTTCGTCCTCTCTATCATAAATAATTGGTAACGCAGCAATTTGACCAACTTCATAATTTAATGTTGGGGCGGTTGCTTTTAAAATCGTTTGAATAACATTCGAATTAACAACACCGATTAAATAAATGAGGTTTTCATGGCTTCCAAAAATGCTACAACCAGCAACATCAAAAACATGTCCAAATGGTTTATAGCGAAAAGCGATATTACCCGAGGAGATTTTTGACCAAGAAATCGACTCGATTAAGTATTGCGCAGAGTTCTGGAAGCGTGATCCGTAACTCTGCGCAATCGCCTTGCCAAAATCCTTAAAATACACAACACAATCATTATTTCCATACCATTTTCTAAATAATCCACCTTTGTTATACGGAACAAATTTTTTGTTTGCTTTTATGCTTTCGTCTCTTGATTTGCTATTCAAATATTCATCAGTATATGATGGTTCCCACCAATAGCGGACAAACTTTCCGTTATCGCCGGTTTGCAAGCCGACGCAAGGCATGGCAACCGGCGATAACGCAGGCGCTGTCGCCAAAACGTTTATTAATTTATCACTTATCCAATAAGAAATTGTTTGAGCAGGAATAGATAGTAAACTTCTATTTCGTTTCACATAGACATAATCACAATCACAATTATTCACCGCTTCTAAAAATTTCTGATTCTGAACAGCCATACCACCTTTAAATTCTGTCAATCTGAAGTAAGTTCCATTGAAATTTAATTCACTATTACGACATATAAATGTACATAACGGGACAATGGCTTCTTCAAGAGCCGAATATTCTAACTGAGCAAGAGTCACAATATGTTTATCACACAATATGTAGTCTCTTAAATCATTGTATGATTTAATAAACATCCATACATATGGTGTCATAAAAGCAGTGAATCCGTTTTCTTTTGTTATTTCGAAAGAATGCCAAATAAACATGGAAAACATATCTGATTTTGCACTTAAGTAATTCTTGTTCGCATATTTTTTCATTAAATCTTCGAGATTGTTTAAATTGACATATGGAGGGTTGGTGATCATCGCATCATACTTTCTAGCCAACACTCTTGCTACGCGTGCCAAATATCTAAGTCTTCTTAAACCTTGATTGTAGAAATCTTGTTCAAACAAACCAGGATTCTCTGTTTCTTTACATCTCTTGATGTCATCAATTAAAGGTGTATAATCTTTTCCAACTACTTTAAGTAATGAACCAATGACCTTTCCATGTTCAAATGTATTAACTAAATATTCAGCTAATTCGATTGATTTAGCGGAGAAATGCAATGATTTCATTGCTTCTTTATAATTCAAAGCAATTAACAATTGACTATCTTTAATTTCATAGACTCTTGGGTTAACAAATCTATCTTCGTTGAAGAATCTGTTATCAATTGATCTTGCTTTCATAATCAAAGAGAATTTGGCTAATTGAGCCGCTCTCTTATCAACATCAAGACCGTATAAGTTGTTCTTTAAAATTAATCCAGGGATGTCACGTTTGTTGTATCCTTTTTCTAAGTACATATTTAAAAGTAAATCAAAGACATAAACCAAGATATGACCACTACCACAGCATGGTTCAATTACTTTAATTTCTTCTGGGCTAACATTCTTATATTTAATTTCGTCTAATTTCTTTTGAGTTTCTTCATCTTGTTTAGCGTCATCAACATAATATTTGAGTGATTGTTTTAAAGATGAATTAGGATACGATTCAAGCCACAATCTGCCAACTGAGTTATCAGCCATATATCTGACAATCCAGTCAGGAGTAAATAATTGGGTAACAGCTGGTAATGTATCTTTAGTAATTGTTTCTTTAGATGCAAAAACCTCATCTTTTTTAACTGAATTATAGAATTGATATAACCACCCAACCACTTCAACATCATTCATGAAGTCTTCTTCTGGGATTAATTCAATTTTTCTAATGACTGAATCCTGAGATAAAAGATTGTTTGGTAATAAAAGCTCTAGATATGATTCTGTTCCATCAAAGATGTCTGGAATAATTTTGCTTAAAGCAGAACATTGTTTAACAAAAACATATCTATAGAGTTCTTCTGTTTTGTTTTGATCTTTTAACAAACGAACGATATCTTCTTCTAACTTTAATTCGTTAGCGACATAAGAGAGGTTGGAAAGAATCTCTGGTTCATAGGAGCCGTCTCTACTCGTTAAAACGCGGAAACCATGTGAAAAATAATCATGGACTTCCATAAATCTAATGGCCACAATTCTGTTGAACCATGTATAAGCAAATTCTTCAACCACAGTTTCAAACTTTTCACCATTTTCAAAATGCTGACTTAACATGATTTTTCTTAAGCCATGAACACGTTTTGGCAATGAATCTGGATTGCCTTCGATGATTGTATAATCACCAACCACATTAGACTTTAATATTCTATCTTTATAGATACCTAATTTATTAAGGCCTAAAGCGATTTGGGTTTCTAATTCTTTTCTCGCAAATAATGCGTAATCAAGTAGAGCTTTTTTGTTCATACTCTTCCCTCCTAGTCAATGTCGATTTCGTCGTTATTATCTAACAATCCTTCTAATGTGTTTTTAATGTTATCTAAAAGACGTCTAACATCTTCTTGAGATTTAATCTTTCTATTAGCAACAGGAATCAAATTAGAGGCTCTGATACTAGTTCTTCTAACTTTTGGTTGAGGTTGACCACCTTGACCATCTTCTCTAATGATTTTTGCTAATTCGCTTCTAAATGTATCGATTTCAAGTTTTGCTCTGCTCTTAGCGGAAGAAATCTTTTCAAATGAATCTAGAGTGCCTAACAATCTATCAAATACTTCTTTTTCATCTTCATATAATTTATCAATCTTGCCTCTTGTTTCTTCTTTTTGGAATGATTGAGTGAGTGTTTCATTATATTCTCTAGTGATGGCATATAATGACTTATTGATATCTTTCTTAGCAACATCAGCATTGGCTTTTAATAATTCGCTCTGCTTATTATTAGCATCCGCTACTAATTGAGCAAGTTTAGGCATCATATTAAATGGTTCAGCCATGGCTAAGATATCGCTAATATCTTTGATAATTTCTGATAATGCACCTAATTCAGGAACAAATAAGATGTTATCTTCGTAATATTTGCAAAGTCTTTTAGCGGCTTGCCATGTTTTGAGTTGAGAACCATTCTCGCTATGGAAGTTAATAATCATATCCAATTTATCGCCACATTCGATTAAGTCATTTTCTCTAGAGATAATCTTATCAAACACGGTCTCAGAATCAGATGAAGCTGTAATTGTGGAGAAAATAGAAAGCATCTTATCCACTAATTCTTTGCCAGGATACATTCCACTATTTCTATAGCTGATTTGTCTTAATGATTCTAATTTGCCTTTAAAGAAATATAGAGATTGGTCACGTAATTCGACTTCTTTAAGTTCAATTGTTAAGTCAAATGCATCCTTCATGATGCGTTTCACTTTATTAAGTTTTTGTGGATCAATTTCAGTTTGAATTTCCACTACCATTCTTTCATCTTGGCTTCCTCTAGAGAATTCCCAGACAAAGTTTTGACTATTGATAGCTTGTAATTGGTCAGCAACTTTAATTTTTAATTTATTGTTAACTAATAAGAACGCAACAACACATCTTACATCAATGGGTCTAAAGCCATAAGGTGCTTTACCAAACTTAGTTATAAGAGATGACATAGTGACTCTTCTACCCCAGTTCTTTTCGTCCTTAACAAAGTTATAGATTTCTTTAGAAGCTAAGTTATTGATATCAGCTCCTGAATCAAAAGCATCAACACCCATGCCTAAAGGTACTTCTCTTAAAGTTGCAGAAACATCATCGTTTTTAGTAGCAAATGATTTAATATATCCAATTTTGTTATATTTACTTGTAACGACTCTTTCTAAACCTTCAGAGATTCTTTTTTTTGGATCATTAGAAGTGAATGTCAATTGTGTACCGTTTTGATAAATTGGGCATTCTTTTAAACATGAGACAATATTCTTTTCAGCACGTTTAACAGCTTCATCAGCTTCCGCTCTCTTCTTGGCTAAAATGTCAATCATCGTAGAATCAGCGCCAGAAGCATTGTTTCTATCATAAGTTTGAATTCTATTAGCTTGGATTAATTCTTCTAGATATTGGCCGTTTGTTAAATCAATGACCAATGCATCGGATGACATAGAAACAACAGCCATATCGCTTACATCGTTTTTAGACCATGGTGTAAAGATTTTAATTGACAAGTTATCTGGCGATTCGGTGCCTTGGATATTGTTATCAATGAATCTATTTAAGCCAAATTGATATTTGCCATAAATGAATTTATTTCCAATGGCGGCAACATTATCAAAGATAATATTTCTAACCTGTGTAAGAACTTCCGCTGTTGAATAAGTGGCTTTTTTAATGTCTCTATTAACATCTTGTTCTTTATTGGTTAAGAATTCATATCTTTCACCATTGCGTTGCGCTAATGTTTCATCAACCAATCTATCTAATGATTCTTTAATTCTATCTTTAAGGACTTTTTTGTCTTGTTTAATATCAGAAACCATTAAAGTAGCAATTCTTTCAAGAGTTGGCTCCATTTCTTTGACGTTTTTTAGCATGAATAAAACTTTCAAAACTTCTAAGTCGAATGGATTATCCGATCTTTTAGAAGCACGGGCAAAAATCTGTTTAATGTCGTGGTCCATGAATTCTTCGATGGTTTCATAAAAAGCGTTAAATGGTATTAATAATCCGTCTGGTTTATCTGCTCTTAAAACAGCACTCTTTTGGAAAGCGTTCATCAAGCTTCTTTCACCAGAAGAGATATGTTTGCCTTCTGACATACCACTTTCTCTAATAGCAGTGAATGTCATTTGCAATAATTCAAATTGATAATTAACGAATGGATAGCAATCCACGAATTGTGTTTCATCTTGATATCCAGTCCATTTTGGTTTTTGTGGGAACATCAATAGATTATTTAATCTATCTTTATTTTGTTGGAACAATGTGCCTAAATAGTTTCTAGCATCATCTGTTTTATCCAATAATCTCTTTTTAATAACTTCATCGGCGTTGCTAGATGACATCATTAATCTAGTGGCGAAACGTCCTTGAATCTTGGAGAAATCCATTTGAGCGTTTCTATTAGCGCCATCAATAAGGTCTTTAATTTCTTGTTGAGATGTGACAGCAATCCACGCTTTGCCTTTACAGGCTTTCCCTAATTCTTCTTCAACCGTCTGTAAACCAAGCATTAATTCACCACGCGAACCAATAAATTGACCAACTTCGTCAATTAAGAAAATAACGCGTCTACCAGTTTTATTAATGTATTCACTAATGATTCTAGAGAATTCTTCAATGGACAACGAGAAATTGTTTTGAGCGTCTTTAATATATGCAAGAGCAGAATCTTTTGTAATATCTTTTAATTCAGAAAGAATATTAGCAATTTGGTCTGTATGAAGGAGAGCGATTCTTCTAGCGTCAGCCCATTCTTTACCAGTTCTTTCTTTAAATTTGACCTTGAATGAATCATATAAGCCGTCGTTATCAAGATTTCTTTCAAATTCAGCTAACCATGGGAGCGAACCAAAATAACCAAGCTTTTCATTAAACGCACCAAGCATTGTTTCCATGATGGATGCATTTTTGTTTTTCGCATTAACAGATGCCTTAGCATCAATATTAAATAACACGACCAAATTATTCTGTTTAGCGGATAATTCGATATCAGCCTTAATGGTCGCATCTTGAATCTTATCATCAAAATATTCAATCGCGTGTTTACCTGCCACTACCTCATTAGACAATAAGTATCCTAATATTTTTAAGAAGTGGGATTTACCAGAACCAAAGAAGCCAGTAATCCAAACGCCAATATTCTCAGTTGGTTGAGCAATGGATTTGCGATAAGCAGAAAAGAAGCTTCTGAAGTTTTTAACTATTTCATTAGTACAAACGTATTCTTCTAATTCTTGTTTTTTACGAGATTCTTCTTCGTTACCGATAGTAACAACACCTTGAATTTCTCTTGTTATATCCTTTTTGAACAGTTTCTTGATTTCCATATTCTACTTACCAATCCTTTCTTCGAGTGGGAACGCTCTATAATAATTGTCATCTTCTAATTTATCAAATAACCTTAGACACATCGTGTGACTTAAGTCATATCTCCCTGGATACATCATCACAACCGGATTTTTTTTGATTATTGGTTGCAATTTATTAAGTATTGTGTGGCTCCTAATTATTGGATAAGCCTTGCCAACACCAGTAATGAGAATGATGTGATTTCCATCATCAATAACGTTATCCTTCATATATTGCATAACAGGATTGTTATCTTCTTCTAGAGCCAAGAATGGTTTAAAGAGTTGATTGAGAAGGATTTCGTTATCATATTGCTTCTCATATTCCTTGACAGTATCGATATATCCTTCGTGTGTCAGAAGTTCCACTACCACATCGAACAAATCTATTTCTTGAATATTTGGATTATTCTTTTTAAGCTTTTCAATTTCATCTCTAACTTTTAATTCATCCTTAGGATCATAATCGAAGATGAAGAATGGAAGTTCGTTGGCTTTACCTTTTTCTAATAAGATACGTGCGTCTGCTAATTGTTTTTCAATTTCCACGAATCGAGTAGTAAGTGATCTTTCGTTTTCCATCATTTCACCCCCAGAACAGCTTGTAGGAATGGCTTCCCGCCTCTAGATTCAATATGTTTCACTACAGTTGGATTAATAATCGGTTTATCAACAAATATGTTTTTCTTAATTCTTTTGCCTAGGCCTGATTCAACAAGAATGTTTCTATAGCCTCCAGCTAATTGGGTTAATGTTGTTTTGCCCCAAGAAGCCACTACTGGTATCTTTTCCTTTTCTAAAGCAAAGAAATCATCAAAGTCAGAAATGGAAATGTATCTCTTTCCAAACAAAGCTTCTCTATATTGGATTAACAAAAATTCCATAAACAATGGGTCTGTATCGGCAATTGCGTATACAAGAATGAATTTGCTAGTTGAAATGCTGCTATTAATAAATTCGTTTAACAAAAAATTGTCTAAAGATACTAATCTATCATAGACAACATTAAACACTTCTTTTCTTCTTTGATCAGAAACGATTGGCAATTCATTATCAATTACACACTTTTTAAACATTTCGTCATATATCAAACCACTTTTCATTATCTCGGCGATTTGTTTAGAACGAAGATATTCAAAAGGAGTCTTTTTTATAGCTGAAGAATACTCTTTTTTGTTCATCAGATGCCTCCTATATTTTATAAAATTGCACTTTAATTATATTAGACGTTTGTCGTGTCGTCAAATAAAAACTCTTCCGTTTGAGATGGCATTACGCTGAACTTAGACAAAAATCATTACTTTTACAGAATTTAGTCTAATTTAAGCATAATTTTTAATATTTAACTATGTTATATAAATAATTCACGTGCCAAATCGTGAATTTATTTTTACAGTAAAAAGATATTAAAGTATGCAATTAAGTGTTATTAAGTATGGAAATGAGATGTTTCTATATATCGTAAAGAAATATAGAAGAAATGGTAAATCTACAACTACCATAGTTAAAAAAATGTGGTAAATTATCTGAATTAAAAAAAGAATATGATGATCCTATTGCTTATTTTAAATTAAAGAAACAACCGAAAAGATGAGTAAAGAAGATAAAAACTGATGAAGCTTTTTTTGTTGGTTTTATGTAAAGAAATATAATTAAAAAATATAAAGAAATCTTATTAAATGGAGGTTTTCTTTTCTTAAGAAAAATATATACTGCTTTGCAATTGAATAATTATATTAAAAAGATTACTAGATAATACGATTTAAATAAAATATTACGAGATTTGATGATATATACAAGAATACTCAATCTTGGTAGTAAATTATCCTCTTTTGAAGATAAGACTAAATTAATAGAAAAATTAGATTAAACTTTTTTAGTAAAGACATACGCTATAGTTAAAAAGAATATTTTACAATCTAATAAAAACGACATGTTCTTTACATATTCACTATCAAGTTTAGCTTTAATGTTGATATCATGTGTTCGGTGTCCTTTAACAATGCTATATGAAGATATACCAGGTTTAACATCAAAAGCATTAGGATTATAACTTAATCTAATAATTTTTAAATCCTCTTCATTGTGAGCCATTTGAGGACGTGGCCCAATAAAAGACATTTGCCCAGCCAAAACATTAAATAAATTAGGTATTTCATCAATAGAAGTTTTTCTAATAAAAGATCCAAAAGGATATACCAATTTCTTTTCATCGCCCTCTTTAAAATAAAATGGACTGATTTCAGGCGCATCTATCTTCATCGAACGGAATTTAATTAATTTGTATACTTTTAAATTTTTCCCATATCTTTCTTGAATGAAAAAAACAGGTCCTTTAGAAGTACACTTAATAATTATAGCGGTGACTAACATAATTGGTGATAAAACAATAATACCTACAATAGAACCAAAAATATCAATTGTTCTTTTAAAAAAACAATATACTTTTTGTCTTTTATTAAAAACGCTTCGTTTCTTATCAGTCATAATTAAGCCCAACATTATTAAAATATAAAAGTCAAAACAAAAAAGCAATTACATATTTGCTTTTTTATTAATTCAAATCTAGTCGCGTTTAAATAAATCTCTAGTAAACACCTTATTAGAAACATCATTTAATTCGCTATTAAAGCGATTAGCGATAATTAATTTACTTTTTTTCTTAAATAAATCTAAATCATTAATTACTTCACTGTTGAAAAAATATTTTTCTTTATAAGTAGGTTCATAAACAATAACATTAATGCCTTTAGCTTTTAATCTTTTCATAATTCCTTGTATTGAAGAAGTCTTATAATTATCAGAACCACTTTTCATAGTTAAACGATAAACACCAACAGTGACATTATCATCATGTCCATCATTTTTAAAACCGATAATTTTTAATATTTGTTCGCTGATAACATCTTTTCTGGTTCGATTAGAATCAACAACCGCACTGATAAGATTATTTGGAACATCATCAAAATTAGCTTTAAGTTGTTTAGTATCTTTAGGAAGACAATATCCACCATAACCAAAACTTGGATTATTATAAAAATCTCCAATGCGTGGATCATCACAAACACCTTCAATAATTTCTTGAGCATTTAACCCTTTAAATAGAGCGTACGAATCTAATTCATTAAAAAAGGATATTCTTGTTGCTAAATAGGTATTAGCAAATAGTTTTACAGCCTCGGCTTCATCATATTTAAAAATATGTGTTTTTACATCTTCTTTTAGGCTACTTTTTTTAAGCAAATCAATAAGTTTTTTTGCAAAATCAATATATTTTTCTTCTTTTTGATAAACACCAACAATTATTCTAGAAGGATAAAGACAGTCATGTAAAGCTTTACCTTCTTTTAAAAATTCTGGTACAAAATATATATCAGTGTAGTTATATTTTTTAACTAGACTATTACAATATCCAACAGGAATAGTTGATTTAACAACTATCTTTGCATTTTTATTAACATTTAAAATATCATTAATTGTTGTTTCTACACTTGATGTATCAAAATAGTTTTTATTTGGATCATAATTTGTAGGTGTAGCAATAAAAATAATATCAGCATCTTTATAATGCTTGCTTCCATTAACATAAGCTTTCAAATTTAAGTCTTTGTTTTTATAAAAATCAATAATGTCAGGATCATAAAAATGGGCTTTTCTTTTATTAATACAATTAACAACATTTTCATTTATATCAATAGCGATGACTTCATGTTTTAAAGCAAACATTACTGCATTTGAAAGCCCAACATATCCTGTACCTACTACGACAATTTTCATTGTTTTCTCCAATCTATTTTAAATAATAATCCTTATACCATCTAGCGTATTTAGTTAATCCATCTTTTAAAGAAGTTGATGGTTTAAAATCAAAATCTTTCCTTAGTTTTGTTGTGTCTGCATATGTTTGATATACATCACCTTTTTGCATTTCTGCATATTTAGGTTCTATTTTTTCATCTATAATGCCTTGATCAATTAAACATTCACACAGCGTATCATAAAATTCTTTTAATGATACTGGATTATGATTTCCGATATTATAAATCTGATATGGTAATTTATCATCATTTAGTTTTACATCACTTTCAATAATTTTACTTATTGTAATGCATATATCATCAATATAGGTAAAGTCACGATACATATCACCATAATTAAATAAAGTAACAGGTTCTTTTTTTCTTAATTTATTAGTAAAGCTAAAATAAGCCATATCAGGTCTACCATATGGACCATATACAGTAAAAAATCTTAAACCAGTCATCGGTATTTTATAAAGTTTACAATATGAATAGGCAAATAATTCATTACTTAATTTACTCGCTGCATACAATGATACGGGTTTTGTTACTTTATCTTCTTCACTATATGGAACTTTTTTATTTCCACCATAAACAGAAGAACTAGAAGCATAAATTAAATGTTTGACATTGTGATGTCTTACGCATTCTAAAATATTAAAAAACCCTATGACATTACTTTGAATATAAGCATCAGGATTTGTAATTGAATATCTAACCCCCGCTTGCGCTGCTAAATTAATGACAATATCAAAATTGTATTTGTTGAATAAATTTATCATTTCTTCTTTATTAGAAATATCTAACTTTAAAAAACGAAAATTAGAATATTTTTTTAAAACTTCTAGCCGAGCATTTTTTAAATTAACATCATAATAATCATTTAAATTATCAATACCTACTACGTTGTATGTAACACCGTTTTTAAATAAATAATCGACAAGCGAAAAGCCTATAAAACCAGCTGCACCGGTAATTAAAATTGTTTTATTTTTCATCTTGTTTCTCTTTTCTTATTAAAAATACATTGGTTAATAAACTTAACACAATGTTTGAAACATTAAACAAGGCATAAATTATAAAAATTAAAATTACAATAACAGCAGAAGTAGAAATATAAGCATCAGTTAAGGTATTATTAGAAGAGACAATTTCTATATAGCCATTAATTATTTGAATAGCGTAAAATGCACTGACAATAAAAGCTGATAAAGAACCAAATATAGAATAATATTTAAATTTAATAAATGATGCACCAACAACTGTGCCAAGACTTAAAATTAATAAAATAATTAAAAAATAATCAAAATTATTATAAATAAAATATTGGTTTATTAAAAAACTGTTTGTGTAACCGCTAAGCATTGAATTCTGTAGTAAAAACATTATTATCAATAAGAAAATAGGCATGCATATTGCAACCATAGTCATTATTTTGGATATTAATTTCATTTTAATAAATCCTTTTTAAATTGATCGAATTCTTCATCGCTTATTTTGTTTGTATCGTGCAATACAACAAGTTTTTCTAATGCTTCTACTTTTGTTTCGCTATTTTGAACTTTAGATAATTTTAAAAGAAATTCAGAAATAAAATTGTTATATAAAAGTTGTATAACAGCAATTATAAAAAACATTAAACTAGCGCTGAAATATAAAATAAGACCACCAGTTGAAACTCCAGTTAAATTTGAACTACTAAATAATGAGCCATAATAACTAAATAAATATCCACTTAACGCTAAGCACGCTCCTGCAACTGATGTTCCAATTAAAGAAACGATTTTGTTTTTAAAAAACACTAGTAATATTCCAATAAAAGTAACTACTGTAACTAATAAAGAATTAAATAAATTAGACCCAGCAATACCAGAACTAGAAGATGTTTCAATGCTTAAAAGATTGAATATATAAACATTTTCGTTTTCTGCTTTTAAAATTGGTATAAAAAACGAAATAAAAATTAAAACAGCAAACAAAACTAATAATGATTTAAAAACAATATTTAAAATTTTATCAAGTGTTTTCATTAAAAGAATACGCCTCTTGCTTGTTGTTTAATTTCGCTTGTTGTGGCAAATGGGATACGAGTTGTATAACCTTGTTTGGCCGCTACAATCATTTTAGTTGGCCAAGCATTAATATCTCTATTCCAAGCATTTACAGTGTCATTATATACTTCTCTAGCTGCAGTAATTTCTTTTTGAAGGTAAGCATTTTGTTGTAAACAATCTGCGATTTCATTATGAGCTTTTAAATCGGGATAATTTTCAAAAGCTAAATTAATTTTGTTACCAATTGATTCCATTTTAGTAGCGATTTCGTTTCTTTGTTCATCGCTATTATTTGTGCCACCACGATAAGCTGCGATTTGTGTCATTGTTTCTTTATCTAAGTCAATGGCTTTGTCTAATAATTTAGCAGCGTTAGATAAAATCATCACACGTTGTTCAAGATAATTATCAATTTGAGAAGCATCGTGTTGGATTCTTTGTTCGAGTTGTCTTAAATAATTTCCTGCACTAATTTTCATAAATAAGAAAATAACTCCAGGAATAATTCCTAAGACCCAAAGCATAACTTCAAAAAATTTACTTCCCCAGCCTACTTTAACAGGGATTTGTTTTGCAATGACATTAACATCTCTTCCTTGTTCAAGGGTTGGTCCAGTCATTTCATCTAATTGATTGC
This sequence comes from uncultured Bacilli bacterium, assembly GCA_944358865.1. GTDB lineage: Bacteria > Bacillota_I > Bacilli_A > RFN20 > CAG-826 > CAJOOD01. The sequence goes on from CALVRV010000005.1 coordinate 53,134, forward strand.
CCATAATTATAATTCCTCCTTTTTATGGTTATTAACTATTGTTGAATCAAATAGTTGGTTCAATTGTTTGTCATCCTCATCATTATAATCATTATTATAAACATTATTTGTTAAAAACGCTAATAATCCTCTTTCGAAATGATATTTAGAATCGCTATTAAATTTAGCAAAATATTGTCTAAGTTGATTTGACATCGAATTCATTTTAACACCATCTGTATCAACTTTTTTAACACCAATAGTGCTACTATTTTCTAAAGGAGTATATTCAATCCATTCAACAGGAACTTGATGTAGTCTTCCATCATTTCCAGTCATAGGTACTAGATCAATTTTCTTTTCTCCTTTAAAAGAATAGGCCGTGACATTGATTTTGTCTATGCTACCATCACTTCCAATATATGATGTTTTTAAAATAGCTCTAGTTGCACTATCTTTATGTTTAAAACATTCATCACCTAAACGATTAGCTAAAACTTCATCCTCATAATTAGTGTAATTTTGATTAAACTTTTTCTTATAAATATATTCAACAGGTTTTGTATGTTGATATAAAGGAATAGACAAAAGAGGAGCAAAATCAAAAAACATTCCTTCGAAATATTTTGTAATGTAATTAACAAAATTGCTTTTTATTAAATCAAAATCAAGACCATAAAAATTTTCAGGATAAGCATATAAATTATATCTTTGAGTATGGTCAGAAACAATAAAGTTTAAGCATTTTCTTTTTTCAAAAATAAAATCATCACCAAAAGGTTTTTGACTAGATAAAAGTTCAACAAAATTTTGCTGTGCAAGGGGTGTAAAAAGTAAACGATATTCAACTTCGTTATCACGATTTGTACAATTAAATAATGCTTCAAAATCACCATTACTCATTGCAGTAAAAGATGAGCCTTTTCCAATCGCTTTTTGACTCATTTTAATAAAATCTTCTGTTCGATTTTTGATTAATTTTTCAATTTGTTCCTTGTTTTTGCCTTTTGCACCAGATGGATTACGGCTAAAAGATAAATTAGGCGCCGCATCATTACCATAAACTAAATATGTATTATAATTATATTGAGGACATGGTTTTCTAACAGAAGCCGTTAAAGTTTGGGTTCTAGTTTCCATATGATAACCTTCATTATCTCTAACACGTACCGTATAAGTAATAACAATTGATCCATAATATGTTTTAAACCCCATGTTTTGAACATGATTTCTAACAAATAAAAACGGGTTCCCATTAATTGTTCCAGATAAATTAAAGACAGTAGAAACGTTTTTATCTAAGATGTTACCAAACCCATATTTTTCATTTAAATAAGTAAATCTTTCAATATTAAAATTATCATCAATTTGAATCAATGGTGTTGTTTTTCTTATTATTTTTGCAGGCATATTATAATCAAAAAGAGATAAAAGAGGTCCGATTTGCGTAATTATATTGTTTTTTTGACGTCTTATTTCTGCTTCACATTTATCTTTTTTTGTTTGAAGTTGCTTTTTATTGTTTCTAACAACAGTTAATAAAATTACAATACCAATAACAATAAACGCTATACCAAATATAAAGCAAAGAAGAGGAACAAAAGAAGGTACACTATCAAGTTCTAATAGATGTAATAAGGCCCCTACAATAATTGTTATTCCACCAAGAACAATAAGCACAATCATAAATGCTTTTAAAACGTTATTTTTTGTGATTTCTTTATTAATTTTTTCTAAATGTTTTAATTCTTGGTTATACTTTTTATTCAATTTTCTATTTAAATCGATATCGACATTTGATTGCTTTGCAAGCGCATCAAAATATTGATTTGTGTTTTCGATTAGTTTTTCTTTTAAAGAAGGATAAAGTTTAAAAGGCTCTAATATCGAATTATCGTTCATAAAAATAGTATAATCTTAAATGAAATAAAGATAAATGCTATTTATTAATTAATTGTAGATTAATCTTAATCTAGAAATTAAAATATTATTGTTTATGAGGTGCTTATGATTAAATATGTTTTCTTTGACTTAGATGGAACACTATTACCTATGGATCAAGATTTATTTATAAATAAATATTTTGGTGAATTAGTCAATACTTTTAAACCACTAGGATATGATAGTAAAAAATTAATTGATACTGTTGCAAAAGGTACGTTTGCAATGATTAAAAACGATGGTAAAGTCTCTAATGAGGACGTTTTTTGGGACGTTGCAGCGAGTTTATATGGAAAAGAAATACTAGATGATAAAGATAAATTTGAAGATTTTTATAAAACCAGATTCCAAGACGTTAGAAGCTCTTGTGGCTTTAATCCAAAAGCTAAAGTAATTATTGATTATTTAAAAAGTAAAAATGTAAAAATGGTATTAGCTACGAATCCTTTATTTCCTAAAATTGCAACCGCTTCTCGTATAAAATGGGCAGGTTTAGATCCTAATGATTTTATTCTTTACACTACTTATGAAAATTCATATCATTGTAAACCTAATTTACAATATTATGATGACATATGTTCTTTATTAAATATTAGCCCAAAAGAAGTCTTGATGGTGGGTAATGATGTTGGAGAAGATATGTGTGTTGATAAATTAGGAATGGATACATTTCTTTTGACAGATTGTCTTATAAATAGAAAAAACATCGATATTGATTTATATAAACATGGTGATTTTGATAGTCTTTTAAATTACTTGAAGAGTATATTTAAATAATATACATTTTTTAAAAAAATGTCTTATATTGAATTTTAGAATAATTTTCGTATTGACTAATTTAATTTCTAGTGTTAAAAAACTATTGTTGACTAATTAGTCAATTAAAAATTATGCCACGTTCAAAAGAAGATTTTAAAGAAATTACTCTAAAAAGAAAAAACACCATCTTAGAAACAGCACTAAGATTATTTTCCTTATATGGTTATGACACAATATCCATAGATCAAATAACAAAAGAAAGTAAGTGCTCACATGGTCTTTTTTACCATTATTTTAATAGCAAACAAGATTTATTAGATCAATTGTTAAAAACAGTTATTCATTATTGGAATAAAGAAATTGAACAAATTGATTTAACACAAAACCCTTTATTTGCTTTAAAAGATTTAAATGTTTTTGTCACCAATTATTTAAAAGATGATGTAAAAACATATATTCTATATTTATTTTTAACTTTCCATTTACAAAAAAATATCCCTGTCCCTAAAATTAAAAACAAAGAAAAATTTAAAAATAATCGGCCTTTTGCAAAGTTATTTGAAATAATTAACAAAGGACAAGAACTTGGCGTTTTTGTAGAAGGAGATCCATTAGATTATATAAGAATTTATTTTTCTGCCTTACAAGGTTTAGCGTATAGCAGAATTCATTTAGGAGCTAAAAAATTCAAACCTGTTAATATTGATGCATTAACAAATATATTTTTAAAAAAGGAGGAATATCATGTTTAAATTAGTTAAGTACATTAAAAACTTATGGTGGGTATTATTACTTAATACTGGAATAATTGTTTGCCAAGCATGGTTACAATTAACATTACCTGACTATATGCAAAAAATATTAAATACCATGCAAGATGTTGGATTAACTTATGATAAAAAGATGTCAGAAATATGGTCTTGTGGCGGGATAATGCTAGCGATATGTCTTGGCATTTTGATTTGCGCTGTTGCAATCGGTATTTTAAATTCTGTTATTGGCGCAATATATGCTAGAAACATTAGAAACGAAATGTTTAAAAAGATTATGTCTTTTTCTTTATTTGAATTTAACCAATTTGGTACAGCAACATTATTGACAAGAACCACTAATGATATAAATACATTAAAAGATACATTTACATCATTTTGCCGAACAGTAGTGTTCTCCCCTGTCATGTTAATTGTTGCAATTATTAAATCGGTAATGATCGATTGGCAAATGTCGTTAGTGTTTGTTGTCGCGTTACCAATTTTAGCTATAACTATAATTGTTATCTTTACTTTATCATCACCATTATTTAGTGAAATTCAAACAAGATTAGATAATGTTACAGTCGTTTTAAGAGAAGGCTTAACTGGTGTTCGTGTCGTTAGAGCTTTTAATCAACAAGAACAAGAATTTGCAAAATTTACTGATCGAAATCAAAAAATGACAAATGCAATTATTAAAGTTAATCGTACTTTATCTTTTGTAAGTCCAATTATTAATATAGTATTTAATTTTACTTATCTTGCTGTCTTCTTTGTTGGTTTTGCTCTTTTAGATGGAGTTTTAATGAATGAATCAAGCGCTGAAACATTTACAAATGTTATTGTGATTAGTAACTATTCAAGTAATATCATGATGTCATTTTTGATGTTAGGTATGATATTTATTCAACTACCAAACGCTAATGCGTGTGCAAAACGTATTCAGGCTGTATTAGATACAAAACCAAACATTGTTGACCCAGAAAGTCCAATTGATGTTTCAACAATCAAAGAAGAAGATAAAAACACTGTGGAATTTAAAAATGTTACATTTACATTCCCAGATGCTACTGAGCCAACTTTAAAAGATATTAACTTTAAAGTAAAGCCAGGTCAAACAACCGCTATTATTGGATCGACAGGTTCTGGCAAATCTTCAATTATTAATTTAATTCCTCGATTCTTTGATACCACAATCGGAGAAGTTTTGGTCGATGGAGTTAATGTAAAAAAATATTCTCAAAAAGATTTAAGAGATAAGATTGGTTTTGTTCCACAACAAGCACGTCTATTTACAGGAACAATTCGTGATAATTTATTATTTGGAAATCCAAATGCTAGCGAGGAAGACTTACAAAAAGCTTTACAAGTTTCTCAATCCGCTCATTTTGTTGGTAAAAAAGAAAATGGTATTGATTCTTTTGTTTCTCAGGGTGGTAAAAACTTCTCTGGCGGGCAAAAACAAAGACTATCTATTGCTCGTGCTTTAGTCAAAAAGCCAGAAATATATGTTTTTGATGATAGTTTTAGTGCACTTGACTTTAAGACAGATATTAGATTAAGAACTGCTTTAAAATCATATGTCGGCAATTCTTCTGTCATCGTTGTTGCACAACGTGTTTCTTCTATTTTAGATGCTGACAATATTGTTGTCTTAAATGATGGTATGATTGCGGGTCAAGGCACTCATGATGAATTATTGTTGAATTGCCCTGTTTATCAACAAATTGTTAAATCTCAATTAGATAAAGACGAAATTGAAAAAACTATAAAAATGAAACAGCAAATTCTTGCTAGTAAAGAAGAGGAGGATGATTAATATGCCACCAAAAGGAAAACACCATGGTATGGGTACTACCTATAAAGTGAAAAACTTTAAAGGTACTGGAAAACGCTTATTATTAGAATTTAAACCTCTTTTAGCTTCGTTTATATTTGTCGCTATTATTTTAATTTGTGCTTCAATTTTAAACGCCATTTCTCCTATGTATTTAAGAAACATCATTAATGGTGTTGCATTAGACGCTAGTCAAGCTGCTGCAAGTGGAGGTTCATATGATGGCGAATATATCCACATCATGAATGGTATTATTAGCATTCATTGGGGTTCATTATGGAAATCATTTGGTATAATAATGGCTTTTTATGCTTCTAGTGCTTTGATTTCTTGGATAGCAGAATGGACTGTTGCCAAAATAAGTGCAAATTATGCTTTTGAATTACGACAAAAAATAAAAGCAAAATTAGACAAACTACCACTTTCATTTTTTGATAGACAAACTGTTGGTGAAATATTATCTAGAGGAACAAATGATGTTGATACAATATCAAGATCTATGTCTATGATAATTAATCAAACTATTTCTGGTATTGCTTTATTTATTGCAGTAGTAGTTATTATGTTTGTTGTTTCTTGGGAATTATCTTTAGTAGTTTTGTGTACCCTTCCACTTAGTTTAACAATCACCATTGTAATTGCTAAAACATCTCAAAAACAATTTGCAACATATCAAAGCAAATTAGGTGCAGTAGAAGGATATGCCGAAGAACAATATGCAGGATTTACGGTTATTAAATTATTTAATAAAGAAGACGATTCACAAAAACAATTTAACACTATTTCTGAAGATATGAAAAACGCTGACTGGAAAGCAAGATGGTTATCATTTTTAATCTTCCCATTGATTAGATTTGTAAATAACATTGGTTATGTCGCCGTTTGTGTTGTTGGAGGCGCAACTAAATCAGCCGAAGAAATTGGCACTATCGCTGTATTCTTTATCTATTTAAATTTATTCCAACAACCATTCCAACAAATTGGTGAAATTGCTAGCACCATACAAAGTGTTGTCGCTGCAGCGGAACGTATCTTTGAAATATTAGATGAAGTTGAAGAACCAAAAGAAGATGAAGACGCTATTTCTAGTGAAGATAATATTGTTGGTAATATCGACATTACACATGTTGACTTTAGTTATGATCAATCAAAAGAATTAATTAAAGATATGAATTTAGTAGTCCATCAAGGTGATTCTGTCGCTATTGTTGGACCAACAGGTGCAGGTAAAACAACAATTGTAAACTTGTTAATGCGTTTTTATGATGTTAACGCTGGTTCAATAACTTTAGATGGTTATGATATTCGCCATTACACAAGAAAAGCTTTAAGAGGCTCTGTTGGTATGGTTTTACAAGATACATGGCTATTTGAAGGAACAATTAAAGAAAACATTCGCTACGGAAGAAGCGATGCAACAGACGAAGAAATCATTCAAGCTGCAAAAGCCGCTCACGCCCATCATTTTATTAAAACTCTTCCAAACAATTATGATTTTATGTTAAATGAGGATGGAACAAACATTTCTCAAGGGCAACGTCAATTAATTACAATCGCACGAGCGTTTGTTTCACAACCAAAAATTCTTATTCTTGATGAAGCTACTTCAAGTGTTGATACAAGAACTGAAATGCAGATTCAAGACGCTATGGATAAATTGATGGAAAATAAAACCGCATTTGTTATTGCGCATAGATTGTCCACTATTAAAAACGCTAAACTTATTATTGTTATGAATAAAGGCTCTATCATTGAAAGCGGTAATCATGAGCAACTTCTTAAAAAAGGTGGATTTTATGCCGATCTATATAATTCACAATTCGCGGGTATCAATCCAATGGCAAAAGAAGAAATTATTGAACAAACAAATTCATAATCTAACAAAAAAGATGAGTTTTGCTTAATAATTAATAAAATTTGCTTAAATAACAGTCAAAAATCGTTTGGCTGTTATTTTTTAAGATTAAAAATATTTAAAATATTTTTTAATATTTATGGCTAGTCTTTATTATCTATGATAATATATTAAACGTAAGTTCTGACGTATCAAATGTCAGACAAGTACTAAGGAGGTACTATATGTCAAAAAAATATGTCTACTCCTTTAAAGAAGCTCATGGTTTAGGTAAAGAACTTCTTGGGGGTAAAGGTGCTGGCTTAGCAGAAATGACTTCTATTGGTGTTCCAATTCCACCAGGATTTACAGTCACTACAGAAGCTTGCACATTGTATTATCAAAATCACAAAGAGTTGCCAGACTATCTTGTCAAAGAAGTCGACAACGCCATTAAAGGTATTGAAAAAGAAACCGGAAAAACATTTGGTGGAGAACACAATCCATTACTTGTTTCAGTTAGAAGTGGCGCCCGTGTTTCAATGCCTGGTATGATGGATACCATTTTAAACTTAGGTTTAAACGATCAAACTTGTAACGCTTTAGCAAGAGAAACAAACAACGAAAGATTTGCTTATGACTGCTATCGTCGTTTTATCTTAATGTTTACAAACATCGCTAAAGGTCATCCACGTACTGACATGGATAAAATGCTTGATGATTTAAAAGAAAGTCGTGGGTATAAATTAGATACCGAAGTTACCGCAGAAGAATTAAAAGATTTAGTCCAAAGATATAAAGACTATTACAAAAAAACATTCAATGAAGACTTCCCTTCTGACCCATATGTTCAATTAATCGAAGCTGTTACTGCTGTATTTAGATCTTGGGATAACCCACGTGCTAATACATATCGTAAAATGAACAGCATTCCTTATGAATGGGGAACCGCTGTTAACGTTCAATCAATGGCTTTTGGTAACAAAGGCGAAACATCAGGAACTGGTGTTGCTTTCTCTCGTAGCCCATCAACTGGTGAAAAGAAAATTTTTGCTGAATATTTACCAAACGCACAAGGTGAAGACGTTGTTGCAGGTATTCGTACTCCTCTCCATATTGAAGAATTACAAGCAAGAATGCCTGATGTTTATAAACAATTTGTTGAAACCATTAAAAATATGGAACACCACTATCGCGATATGCAAGATATGGAATTTACCGTTGAAGAAGGGAAATTATATTTCTTGCAAACAAGAAACGGTAAAAGAACCGCTGCTGCTGCATTAAAAATTGCTTGCGATTTAGTGGATGAAGGTTTAATTAGTGAACAAGAAGCTGTTTTACGTGTTGAACCACAAGCTTTAGATAGTTTATTACACAAAACATTTGATCCAGCCGAATTAAAGAAAGTTGAACCTATCGGTGTTGGTTTACCTGCTTCTCCAGGTGCTGGCTCTGGTAAGATTGCTTTCTCTGCTAACGAAGCAAAATCTAGACATGAAGCTGGAGAAAAAGTTGTTTTAGTCCGTGCCGAAACATCACCTGAAGATATCGATGGTATGGTTTCTAGTGAAGGTATTCTCACAATGCGTGGCGGTATGACATCACACGCTGCTGTCGTTGCTCGTGGTATGGGCAAATGCTGTGTTGCAGGTTGTTCTGCTGCTGTTATCGATGAAGAAAAACGCACTTTAACATTAGGTGGCAAAACATATACTAGCGATGATGTTATTTCTTTAGATGGTTCTACTGGAAGTGTCTACGCTGGTGATATTAAAAAAGTTGATCCAGAATTAGGTGGTTATTTCAAACGTGTCATGGATTGGGCAGACAAATATCGCCGCTTACATGTTCGTGCTAACGCTGATACACCACGTGATGCTGAAACTGCTGCAAAATTTGGTGCAGAAGGTATCGGATTATGCCGTACCGAACATATGTTCTTCGCACCAGAAAGAATTTTCCATATGAGAAAAATGATTCTTTCTGAAGAAGTTAAAGATAGAGAAGCAGCTTTAAGTGAATTATTACCATATCAAAGAGATGACTTCTATCACTTATATATGTCCATGAAAGGCATGAATGTTAATATTCGTTTATTAGATCCACCACTACACGAATTCTTACCTCAAGAAGAAGATAAGATTGAAGAATTAGCCAAAGCAATGAATATGACTGTTCAACACGTCAAAGAAAGAATTGCTTATTTACATGAATTCAATCCTATGATGGGTCACCGTGGTTGCCGTCTTGACGTTTCTTATCCAGAAATTGGACGTATGCAAGCTAGAGCAATCACTGAAGCTGCTATTAAAGCTCAAAAAGATTTAGGCAAAAAATTAACTGCTGAAATCATGATTCCATTAACCTTAGATGTTAAAGAATTTAAATATGTAAAAGAAATTCTTGTTGAAGAAATCGAAAAAGTCATTAAAGAAAACAATGTTGAATTAAATTATCATGTTGGTACCATGATTGAAATCCCAAGAGCGGCTTTATTATCTAAAGAAATCGCTCCAGAAGCAAAATTCTATTCATTTGGTACAAACGATTTAACTCAAATGACATTTGGTTTCTCTCGTGATGATGCAGGCAAATTCTTACCAGATTATTATTCTAAAAAGATTTTAGAACAAGATCCATTTGCCCACGTTGATACTAAAGGTGTCGGTCGTTTAATTCAAATCGCTTCTGATGAAGGTCGCGCTGCAAATAAAGACTTACACATTGGTGTCTGTGGCGAACATGGTGGTGACCCGTTATCTATCCAATTCTTTGATAAAGTTGGTTTAGATTATGTTTCTTGCTCACCATATCGTGTCCCAATTGCAAGACTTGCTGCTGCACAAGCTGCAATTACTAATTCTAAAAAATAAATAGAATTAAAATAAAATAAACAAAAAACTCGTTTCAATTGAGTGATGGGTACCCAGTTTCCTAGACATTAAATGTTTGTTAACTGGATTATATCATAAGACTAACATGGATGCTTCCCT
>CALVRV010000006.1 GCA_944358865.1 uncultured Bacilli bacterium
TGGAAGCTTGTCCTCAACGTATAAAAATTGTTAGAATTACTCGAAAAGAAGACACAAACGCTTTTTCTATTCTAAGTAATGAAAAATTTGATGAGGTTTGGAACGATCCATTACTTAAGTACTCAAACATTATGTCGAGTTTATTTTATAAAGTTGTTGTGTTATGCGAAAGTGATTCGGATTGTAAGATGTATTCTATTGTAGAGAACTTTATTAAGCAGACTGAAGGAAAGTATTCTGAAGTGCTTTTTATACACTGTGGTGGTAAACATCGCATTGCGAAAATTTCAACTTCGATGCGTGCACTAAATATTGATATTCGGTTGATTCTAGACATTGATGTTTTAAATGATGAAACGATATTTAGGAATATTGTAAAAGCATATGGTATTGATTGGACGAGTCTCCAAAGTGATTATAATATTATCGTTTCAAACCTACATAGTCCAAAGGAAAAGATTAACAGAAATGATGCTAAAACAACAATCAATAGGGTATTGGACGCCTCTGAGAATCAAGAATTATCTAATCTTGAAATAAAAGATATTCGATCAACCATTAGTACAATTTCAAAATGGGATGCTTTGAAATCTTATGGAATTTTAGCTATTCCAGCAGGTGATGCACGTGTCGCATTTAAACAATTGGAGCAAATACTACGGAAAAATGGAATATATATTGTCCCAGTTGGCGAACTAGAGGGATTTGTGAAGGAAGTCGGTGGCCATGGTCCAGATTGGGTTAACAAAGTTCTTGAAAGATACCCCGATTTAAGTACAGAAGTGTATGTACAGATAAAACAATTCATTTTAGAAATGAATCTATGAAATTAAGAATCTCAAGCTATCCAAGTGCTGTAGCTTGGGATTTCCCACTGTCAGAATTATTTTTTGTCGCGGGCTTGACATAAGGGTGCCGCAACTTGTGAAAACGAATGACGGGAAGATTGTTCTGCACAAGAAATGATTTGAAATGCGTCGTCAGGGTGGCGAGGCGGATAAGTTTGCCTACTTTATCCACACAAACATAATCTCGATACAGCCGATTATAGTATTGCCACTATTTTTCGGCGCACTTTTGCCGCTCTCTTTTCAAAATTAAGCAGAATATCTTTTACGATGGGTAACAGCAGCAAAGTTCGCATACTCGATTGATTTTTCATTTTGTCCTTTGTAACCAAAACTCTCTTTCCAATAACCTCGCATTGCACTACGGCATGGTCAAGCGTTATCGTATTATTTTCAAAATTGATCGCACTCCGACGCAAACCGCATACTTCGTCCTCCGCAGACCATATATTGCGATCAACTTATATATGTATTCGTAAGGATTGCCTTGCAATTTCTAAAAGAGCGTCAGCATCTGTTTCGTAGTATAAAATTTGGCTTTGAACTTCGGGGATTTTGGTCGCTCCACTTTATCGGCGGGATTGATCAGTGATAAAAGCAATATAATTTTTACGAATTGGTTATTTTTATATTACCGCTACCACGAAGTTTGGATTAATTTATTAATATCTTTTGAATATGGAAATAATATTGTTTAAATTCAATAAAAAAATATAAAAATAGATTTAATTTATTAGCTATCTTTAAAGGATTCTTTTGGATTAGCTAAAAATTCCATATTTTGGAAATTGAATTTTTTAGTTTTCCCGACAATTGAAGTAGATAAGGTAATTGTATCTATAGAGGTGAAACCTTGCTTATAATATAATTTTAAAGCACTTAGATTATTAGGCGCTACTTCGATTTGAACACGTGGATTTCCTTTTGCTAAAACAATTTCTTTAATCTTTTTTAAAGCAAAACTTGCTAATCCTTTTCTTCTAAATTCTGGCTTTATATAAAGATATTCAATGTTATTTGTATAGCCATATTTTTCATTAACAAAAGTAAAACCAGCAATGTTATCATCAAGCATAATAAGATAGCCAAAGCATTTTGGAGAAAGCATTCTTCTTATGTCTTCTAAAATATCTTCATCGCTTGCTTCAACTAGTTGAGTATGCCAAAAATCTTTAAGCATTAACGATAATTCATTTAGATCACATAAAGCAATTTTTCTTAAACTTTTTTTATTTGTCATAGTTAAAGCATAACAAAAAGTTTGCAAAAAAGCAAATTTTACGCCGTTTTTGCAAACTTTTCCAAATGAATTGCAATTTTATTTATTGATTAAATAATGTTATATTTTCCATCTAAACATGTTATAGCGTTATCTGTAATAGCGGTTCCATTATGCCAGTTAGATGATAATTGTATCTGTTGAAATTGTTTTATTGTGCCAAGGTAATTTATTGTTAAAGAATAAGTTTGATCTGAACTTGGCATATCTAGATACATGTTTTCAAATGCATCTCCTATGCTTTTTAAAGTGGTTGGTAAGGTAATTATAAAGACGCTTCTTTGATACATAAAAGATGCGTTTTCTAATCTTATAACACCTTCATTTACAATAAAATCAGCATTAGTTTTGCCCATAGGATAGGTAATTAAAATTTTACCTTCATCCGTGTTTTGATATAAAACAGAATCAATAATTTCAAAATGTTGATTTTCTTCTATTGTAAAATTATTATTTTGACCTAAACGTAAAATACCTGCGAAAGGATTATAACCTATTTTAGTTAGACTACTTGGAAGGTTGATTGATTCAATGTTATTTGCACGTTCAAAAGCGTAATTACCAATTTCTTCTAATCCGTCATTGAAATTAACCTTTACTAGGTTAAAACATTGAGAGAATACTGAATTTCCAATCCTTTTTAAAGAATTAGGAAATGTTATGCTTTCAATAGGAACTGAAACAAATGCTTGATCTTGTATTTCTAATAACCCTTCATTAAATATAATTTCTTTTAAATTACGGCAATAATTAAATGCGTATTCAGGAATTATTTGTAAACTTGAAGGAATTGCAATAGATTTTAAATTAGAACAGCTATAAAAGGCTTGAACACCAAGAGTTGTTAAATTGCTAGATAAAATAACTTCTTCTAGAGCAGATTGTTGGAAAGCAGAGCCACCAATATCTGTCACACTATTAGGAATAGTTAAAGTTGAAATATTGCTATTTGCCAAGGCGTATTCATCAATTTTTTCTAATCCGTTATTTAATTGTATTTGTCTTACATTTCTTAAATTAGATAAAGCTTCAATTCCAATAATTAATGTATCATCTAAAAGAGTAATTTCTTGTTTTTGATAATTTTCACCAGCTTTAATTAATTTATGATTAATTTTGTCATATAAAATGCCATCACTAGATATAAAATTAGTGTTTGCATCATCTACATAAATGTTTTCAAGCGAATAAGAAGCAGAGCCAAACGCATAGTCTTCAATTTCCTTTACATTTTTACCTATTTGATAAGAATGAACATCACGATTACTTAAAGCATAACCATCTATTTTTGTGACTGGATATGTAACATTATCGATAATTACTTCATCAGGTATAATGACTGGATCAGGAATTAAAGTTACATTTGGTTGTTCATATTTAACCAAAGTGGCTTCATTATTTTCTATTATGAAAGAAAAATCATCAATGCTAGTAGCGATTTTTTCAAAATAAACATCAACAATATTATTGCCTTGGCTAACATTAAAAATATAATAATTGTCTCTTTGTTCCATATTTTCTTGATTTATTAATATGCGGTCAAGATAATATCCAAAAGATTTTTGACAATCAATAACTACAATATCACCAACATCAACAACATCATCAAAATTATCACTATTTAAAATAACACCATCAAAATAAGCATTAACTTGACCATCACCATAAATATTTATTTCAAATGATAATTTATCATCGTTTTGACTTGTTGTTGTCGTAGATGAAGAAGTAGATTGATTAGATGAAGAAAAGTCATTAACAGTGCAACTAATTAGGCTAAGCGAAAATACCATTAATGATAACGCAAATAAATGTCGATATTTGTTAGTCATTAGATTATCTCCTTATTGATTTATTATATCATCTAATGAGACATTATTAAGATCTGTGAATGTAACATTAATTGTGCCATTATAAATAATTGCGTTCATAGTGTCAACATAGGCATAATCAGCGTCTAAAGTTGATAAATCACTATTTTCATCTAATGTAAGTGTAAATGTTGGTGCTTCTTCAAAACCATCAATTTTAAATGGTTGTTTGTCGATTAAGAAACAATCATTTAATGATGATTTTGCATCTTCTAAAACTGTATAAGCATTATTTTCACTATCAAAAGTAAACAAAGCACCAGAAACACCGCTGATAATTGGACACAAATCACTATATACATATTTGCCATTATATCCGTTGGCAAATAAGATATTTCCTTCGCTATCAGTGACGCCATTTTCTACTAATTGATATGATTGAGAATTTTCATCATACATATAAGGATATAAAGTATTATCAGCATCACTTAAAGGAGCAAGATAATAGTCGTTTTCTAAATTAATATCACTTGTTTCATTTTCTAAGACTTTATGAACATAAATTTCACGATTAGTAAAATAATAATCAAAAATTTCACTAAATTCTTCTGTTGTTTCTAAATTCATGTTGTTAGCGCTATATTGATTAGTGACACGCATTTTAAAACTACTATCTTTAAATTTAGCTAAAGCATTAGTTAAAATATTAGCGTCATTATTTTCTTCATAAGGAGTAACGTGTTTTATTGTTTCTTGACCAATGTTAGAAAAAGTAAAACTAATATCATTAGTTATCATTGAAATTGTTCCAGACATCGAATCATAACTTAATGTTGCTGCAAGAGTAACAAACATTTGGCTAAAAACGCCATTATCAACACGAATATAAGCTTCTGTTGGTAAAGCATAGGCACCTGTATTTAATGAATAAAGTAAATTATTAGTGACTATTCCAACTTTGTCAACGTTTAAATCATATCTAGTATAAGATGAAACATTATTATTTAATGTAAAATCTTCTTCAATAAATATTTTAAAGAAATTATAAAAACCGTTATCTGCAAATGTTAAGCCTTTAGTAGAAGAAGATACAGAAGTATCATATGTTTTTATTATTTCGTTTGCGTAATTTATTTCTTCACTATAAGCATAACCATCTTCATCTTCAAAAAAGACATATGGTCCTTCAGCGGTTACTTTTTCATTATGAATGTATTGATAAGAATGTTTATAAAAAGCATTTTCGCTTCCGCTATTAAAACTAATATCAGTAAAATATGTGTTTTCTTCAATTGGATCACCAACAGGAATATAGGAACCATTAACATATCCAGCTTGATAACGTTTTTGAATTACGTTACCGCTTATAGAAAATCCTTTTAAAAGATTTAACATATTTTCTTTAATAATTGGATCATTAAATTCTTCTACTTCATTTTCGCTTGTAAATGGTGGAGTGGAAGTTGAAGAATTAGATGAAGAAACATCATTAGTTTGACATCCTGCTAAAGTCAAAAGTGCTGTTAGTGATAATAAAGCAATTTTATTTAATTTCATTTTCAAGACCCTCCTTATGCATAAACAATATCAAAACTTGGTTTTGAATCTCCTAAATCTGAATAAGAAATGACCATTAAACCAGAATAGCCATTGCTATCAGCGTATTTAATATCAATATGATCAATACAAGTTTCATCATCGTTTACATAGATTCTTACATCATTAACATAACCTTGATTAACTTGATTAAATGTATCAAGATAACTCATAAAGATATCTCGAGTAATATATGGAAGATTATCTTCTGTAGGTGAATATGAACCATCTTCATTAATGTTGAAAATATCAGCACTTAAAATTGATAAATCATATTTTAAATCAGAATAAGAATATATATTATCGATATTGGAATAATTACTTGGATTTAAATAAAAAGTATTAGTAATATCATCTAATTGATACACTCTTAAATTACCATTTGGAATAGCTTTTTTTAAGATGTAGTCACTTAAAGAAGGACTTGTTGGTGCACTTTGACCTTCGCTTAATGTATAGGATTGTGAATAAATACCTTCATCTTCACCCATATAGTAGGAAGTCAAATAATTATCTTCACCAGAGTAAACACCATTAATATATGGTTCAATTTTTCTTGTAACAGTAACTTCTTGTTTTTCAACCATATTTGCAAGAGCGTTTCTTAATGGATCGTTTTCTTCTTTATATGGTTCAACAGCGATTAAATCTTGACTAGTCGCAGTGCCAATATTTGAAAAAGTTAAATCTACTTCATAGTTATAACGAATATAAGTTTGATGATATGGATCATCTTCACTAGGAACAGTAGAAGTATGATTAGAATCAATATTTTGTGAAACAATAGTGGCTTTATCTAAAGTTCCGTCATGAAAATTAAAAGTACTTGTTTTAAAGACGATATTTTGTTGATAATCTTCAACAATTGAAAATAATTGTGTAAACAAAATTGAAGTTTTTAAATTGCTTAATGTAAATCCTTCATCACCTTTAACAAAATCTTCTCTTTGTATTAAGGTAAATGGGTTAAGTAATCCATTTGTGCCATAAGGAACTAATTCATTGTTTTCATCAACCGCGTAACCAGTAACTAATTGATTGTTATAATCTAGATAATTTAAACCAGCATATCCATCCAAGTTATAGACGTTTTCACCATAATAATATACTTTAGTAGTAGTGTTGTTTGCTTCATCTTCTATAACTTCATAATAACGACGGTCTAAACCAGTATATGATTCACTATTTTCATAATTAATAGTAACTGAATAAACAACCTTATCACTACTTAAAAGATTGTCTGGAACTTGAAAATAACTATCAGCAAAATAATTTTTAGTAATTGTTAATGTACCTTCAAGAGTAAATCCATTTCTTAAATTATCTATTGTATCATTTATTAACTCAACGTCACTATTTTGACTTGATGTGTCTTTAGAAGTAGTTGATGATGTTTCTGTTTGAGCTTGACATCCACTTAACGCTGCTAAAGATAATAAAATAGTAGGTAATAAAATTTTAAATTGTTTCATTTTTTCTAACCTCTTTTATTTAATTTTTCCATGTAACAGTTATTGTTAAATCTTCTTTGACCATTGAGAATTGTAAAACATTACCATTTAGTTGACCTTCCCAACTTTCCATTTCATCGCCATTAAAATAAACTTTATCAACTAAAAGATCGCCATTTTCAAAAGTCACTGTGACTTGTTGAGTGCGGTGAGCAGTAGTGATAATATTTCCATCTTCATCACAAATAGTAGCAGTAGCGTTACTATCTTGTGGGTCAAAGACTATAGAATAATAAATATATTTTGCAGTAATTGATAAATTAACATCTTTATCAGCAAAAGTAATTGAATAATAGCCATCATCATTTTCTGTAGCAGCAACATTATCAATTAAAACGTCATCAATTTCATATGTTCCTTCATAAATAACTTTGATTGAAGTTTTAAAATAAATTGTCGTGCCACTTTCAAATCTACTTGTTGGAGCGTAGAAGTCTAAAATTTCTTCATATTGGCCATTATTTAAACGATAAAAAGTTGTATCGATAAAATCATCAACGTTTAAATTAACTAAATATGAATCACTTGTAACAACTTCAGTTTTGATATTGACAGTTACATCATGATTTGGCATCGTAAAACGATAACCATCATTATTTTCAATGATTCTACCATCTAATGTAACTTCAACAACTTCATAATTAAATTTCGGTGATATTTGCATATAAACATTTGTACCTTGTGTAACACTAGAAGGTTGAATTTGAGATAAAGAATATTCATCAATTAAAATAATTCCTTCGCTATCAAAGGCTTCACTATCATAAACTAAATTTACAGAATATGAAGCAATAGGAGATATTTTTAAAGTAGCTGCCTTGGCAGGCATTGTAAAAGTAAAATATCCTTCTGATTGTGATAATTGAGTGTCATCTAATGTCACACTAAGACTAGTTGAGGCACCGTTGACCTTTAAAAAATATGATTCATTTGGTTCTAAATCATAAACATTTTCACTAGTTGGGAATACTTCCATACTATCTTTTAAACCAATGACAATAATTTCTTCGGAATCACTTTCATTTACAACAGTCAATGGATAAGTATCTAAGATTACATCTGTAGTTAGGCAAGAAATTGTTACATCTTGATTAGGCATTAAAAAATAATATGACATCGAACCATCTTGCATGACAGTTACATCACTAACATCAACATTGACGGATTGAACTTGCTTGCCATCAGGAACGCTTACAACATCAACATCAACTCTTTGTCCGCTTTGAGCAGATAATGGTTCAATATTTAGTTCAACACCATTAGTTTCACCAACAGTGATTTGAAATGTTTGAGCCTCGCTTGTGGTCGTAGTAGTGGAACTATCAGAAGATGTACCACTTGTTGTAGAAGATAAAGAAGAACTATTTTCAACAGTGGTACAAGAAGTAATAAGTAAGATTGATGCTAACCCTAGGGTTAATAATTTTATCTTACTTTTCATAGTTTTATTTTCCATAAATCTTTTTCCTTTCTCTTTTTTAAAAAATATAGCAAAATATTATCATATTAAATTATTAATTTAAAACTTTTTATTATTTTTTGATAAAATACTAGGTTTTCTTTATGTTTTGTCTTAAAATAAAAATATGAGAAAAAATAATCTTTTAAGTCCTGGAAATCTTTTAGACAAAAATGGAAATTTAACTGAATGTGGTTATTCAACATCACTAGTAAAAAATTTTAATAGAGAAAATTTAAAAACATCTAAATTAAAATTAAAACAATGGGATTATTATTATCTAGGCGATGAAAATTTTGGTGTTGCTGTCACAATTGATGACAATGGTTATATGGGTTTAACTAGTGTCTCGTTGCTCGATTTTAAAAACAAAATTATTTACGAAGCAAGCAAGATGTTTGCGTTCCCACTTGGAAAAGTTAATATGCCAGTGACTAGTGAGACTGGTGATGTATCTTATAAACAAAAAGGATTTGACTTTAATTTTTACAATAACAATGGCAGTCGTCATCTTGTCTGCAAAGTAGATAATTTAAAAGGCAAAGAATTTTCTTTAGATGTTCATCTAGAAAAAACAACACCTCATTCCATGGTAATAGTCACACCATTTTTAAAAAGAAGACATTTTTATTACAATCAAAAAATAAATAATTTAAAAGTAAGTGGACATTTTTGCTTTGGTGATTTGAAATATGATTTTAATCAAACAGCGTATGGTGTTTTAGATTGGGGTAGAGGCGTTTGGACTTACAGTAATACTTGGTATTGGTCAAGTTTAAATGGCTTTGAAAATGGTCATCACATAGGTTTTAATTTAGGATATGGTTTTGGCGATACTTCAAATGCAAGTGAAAACATTGTTTTCTATGATCAAGAAGTTTGTAAATTTGGCGATATTGTTTTTGATATACCAAAAGAAAATAATAAATTGAATTTTATTAAGCCGTGGAAAATTTATGATGATGAAGGTTTAATAAATCTAAACTTTTATCCAATTATAGATCGTCATGCAAAAATTAATGCTTTAATTTTAGGACAAGATTCCCATCAGGTTTTTGGTTATTTTAATGGGGAAATAAAAACAAAAGATAAGATTATTAAAATTAATCATCTTCTAGGTTTCGCTGAAAAGGTTAAAAATCGTTGGTAATTTTTACATAATTTATAAACGTTTTTTCATAGCTTTAAAATAGAATTATATTTATGAAATTTATACAATTTATTTTTAATTATTCGATGGTAAAAAATTTTTTAGAAATTTTATCAACATATGACTAAATTTGTGATAGCATTTTTACTAGGAAGTGATTTTATGCCATCTTGTCGTAATTGCCATTCTCGATTAACACGTTTTGATAAAGATATCTGTCCTGTTTGTGGTTGCAAAGAACCATTTTTAGGTATGTCAACTGAGACTAATGAAATAACTCAAGAAATATCTTCAATAAACGACAACAATATTCAATATGAAGCAAAAAAACGTAATTTTGCAGTGTTTTTATCCGTAATTGGCGGTTTTTTTGGATTACCGTTTTATTATTTAGGGTTCTTTATGAGCGGTATTATTTACTTATTAATATCGATAATATGTGCTGGCGCAATATTTTTGATAATGTATTTTGGAGGTCATCTAGATTTACTTATTTCTTT
This sequence comes from uncultured Bacilli bacterium, assembly GCA_944358865.1. Lineage (GTDB taxonomy): Bacteria > Bacillota_I > Bacilli_A > RFN20 > CAG-826 > CAJOOD01. The sequence goes on from CALVRV010000006.1 coordinate 10,155, forward strand.
ATGCGTACCGATTGGATTGTTATTTTTAAGTAATATTGTTTTAGCTTTTGTAATTGGTTTAAATAAAAATCTTAAAGACCGTCATCGGGAGTTTTTAAAATAATGCCTCATTATTTAGCTTTTTTTGACAAGGAAGATGTTGTTTTTGATGATGAGACAACGCATCATTTAAAAACTGTTTTACGCGTTAAATTAAATGAGGATATCAAATGTTTAATTGATAATGAAGAATATCAAGTTAAAATCACATCAATTAACCCATTAAAAGGAAAAGCAATTAAAAAAAATATTCTTGATAGCGAATTAAAAAGCCATGTAAGACTTTTTCTTTGTTTATTCAAGGGTGAAAAATTTGATTGGGTTTTACAAAAAGCATGTGAACTTGGTGTAAGCGATATTTTTTTAGTGCAATCAAAACGCACGATTGTAAAAATTGATAAACAAAGTAAAGAAAAAAAGTTAAGTCGTTATCAAAAAATATTAGATCTTGCCAGCGGTCAATGCCTTCGTAAGACAAGTAGCAAAATCATTGATGTTATTAATTTAAAAGATATTAATAAAGATTTGATGATGGATATTAATTTATTAGCAAATGAAAAAGAAAAAGGCGCGACAAATCATACTTTTGATATATTGAATAATTTAGATCAGCGTAAATCTATTTCCTGTATTATTGGTCCTGAAGGCGGATTTGATGATGATGAAATTTTATATTTAAAGGATATCGGATTTGAATCAATTTCTTTAGGAAAAAGAATATTAAGGAGCGATACAGCTTCGTTATATTTATTAAGTGTGATATCATTTTGTTTGGAGAAATAAATGTCTTTATATGATTTGTTAGATAAAAAAAAGAAAGCTCGTAAATCATTTGAAAATAGTGAAGAATATGAGTTTTATATCAAATATCGTGAACTTTTAACAAAATTACCACGTTATGCATTTTTATATAATAAGGAAGACGATTTTGATGTCATGCGCGCAAATATCGTTATTTATTCTATTTTAAATAAAAACTATATTGAAAAAGAAGTATATTATCTTTCTAAACAATTTAATATTAACAACAAAAATGGCTTTAATCTTTTTTTTAACGCTTTTAAAGAAAAAATTAGCGAGCTCCCATATTATGATGAAGGGAAAACTCGTGTTTATGTTCCATTTTTTTCTTTGCCCTTAAACATCATATATTATAAAAATCCAGAAAAATTGCTTTCATATCCTTATGAATTATTAAAAAACGAATATCAAGAATCGGCGATTGATTGTTTTGATGTTTATGGTGCTAAATTATATGATTCTTATTTTACAAGATTGATTAAAATATGTTCAAATGGCAGTGAAATTGCCTATTTTCATTATGATACAAATACTGTTTATATCGTTAATAGCCAAGGTCGTTTAGATAATAAGATAGTTCTTTTTGATCGTTATGTTAAAAAAATATATGATAACCATATGATTGAAAGGTTAAAAAATGTTTTAAAATTTTATTTTAATAATTCTCGAAGCGAATTTATTGATGCATTATATCACTATCAATTTATTTCTAAAAAAATGTATTTAATTCTTAAAAAAGGAGATTATTTAACAAATGAATAATCTTACTTTTTTTGTTTATTCTTTAGGATGTAAAGTTAATAATTATGAAGCACACGCTGTGCAACAACTTTTTTTAGAAAAAGGGATGGTATATGATAACAATAATCCTGATGTTATTGTCATCAATACTTGTGCAGTTACTCATGTCAGTGAGCAAAAATCTAGACAACATATTAGACGTTTTAAAAAGCAATTTCCTCACGCTGTTATTGTTGTGATGGGATGTTATAGCCAAAAAGAATCATCATATTGTATAAATCAACTTGAAGCGGATATTGTTGTTGGCACAACAAACAAGTATTTAATTTATGATCTTTTGATTAAATATTTAAACAATCATGAAAAAATTTGTTTAATCAATAAAAATATAAAAGAATTTAAATATGAAGAAATTTGTCAAACTGCATATATTGAAAATGTTAGATCATATTTAAAAATACAGGATGGATGCAATAATTTTTGTAGTTATTGTTTAATACCATATTTAAGAGGAAAGCCTCGTTCTCGCTCATTAACGGACATTGTTAACGAAGCTAAACACATAGTTAGTTTAGGAATAAAAGAAATAGTTGTTTCTGGTATTCATATTGGGTCATATGGCTATGATTTAGAAAATGTTAATTTTGCCATATTAATTGAACAATTATTAAAAATTGATAATTTAAAAAGACTGACAATTTCCTCAATTGAGGCAAGTGAAATAAGCGATGATTTTATAAATTTATATCTTAAATATCCAAATTTGGCAAAACACATCCATATTCCTTTACAAAGTGGTTCAGAAAAAATTTTAAAATTAATGAATAGAAAATATAATAAAAAAGAATTTTTAAGTGTTATTAAAAAATTAAAAAATATTGTTCCAGATATCGCTATTACGACAGATGTAATTGTTGGATTTCCTGGTGAGAGTGATGAAAATTTTAAAGAAACTTACGATTTTATTAAAGAAGCAGGGTTTGCTCAACTCCATGTTTTTCCTTTCTCTAAAAGAGAAAACACTCTAGCGTATCATCTTAAAAATCAAGTTGATGAACAAATAAAAAAGTCACGAGCTAAATCGTTAAGAGATTTATCATCTGAACTATATGAAGCATTTAAAAACACTCAAAATAACAAAACACTTAATGTTTTAATTGAATCTTATAACCCAAAAACTAACAAATATTTTGGGCATAGTGAAAATTATATTGGTGTAGAGTTATCTTCTGATACAAATATTATAAATACAATACAGACAATAACTTATATAAATAAATAAGCACCATTCAAGGAAAAACAGGTTTTTTTATAATTTGTCTAAAAAAAATTGACAATATTATCTTTTTTTATATATAATAACAAAGCGTTTTATGTAGGAGGAAATTATGGCAGTACCATTTCGTAGAACATCTAAAAGAACTAAAAGATTAAGAAGAACCCATTTTAAATTACATGTTACCGGTTTAGTCACTTGCCCTCATTGTGGTGCGATGATTAAAAGCCATCATGTCTGTCCAAAATGTGGTTATTATGATGGTAAACAAGTTTTAGTTAATGGTCGTTTCTTAACAAAAAAAGAAGAAGCAAAAGTTGAAAATCAAGGTAAAAAATCAACTAAAAGAAAAGCTAAAACAACCGACGAAACAACTAAAAGCAAATAAATAGCCTAGTAAAAAGGCTATTTTTTTGTTAGTATAATGTCATAATCAAAGGAGAAAAGAATGGAAAATATTAATCGATTAATTGATCACACTTTATTAAAACCAGATGCAAAACAAGAAGAAATTGAAAAATTATGTGCTGAAGCAACAAAATATCACTTTATGTCAGTTTGTGTTAACCCTTGTAATGTCAACTTATGCGCGAAATTGTTAAAAGGTAGCGATGTTAAGGTATGTACAGTAATTGGATTTCCACTAGGCGCAAACATAAGCAAAACAAAAATCGAAGAGACTAAATATTGTCTTGAAAATGGTGCAAGTGAAATTGATATGGTTATTAATATCGGCCGTTTAAAAGATAAAGATTATGATTATGTTGAAAACGAAATTAGAGAAATTAAAAACGTTTGTAAAGATAACATTTTAAAAGTTATTTTAGAAACTTGTCTATTAAGCGATGAAGAAATTGTTAAAGCCTGCCAATTATCACAAAATGCTGGCGCTGATTTTGTTAAAACCTCAACAGGTTTTTCAAAAGGTGGGGCTACAACGCATGCAGTAAAATTAATGCGTGAAACTGTAAAAGATGCTTTAGGTGTTAAAGCAAGCGGTGGAATTCATTCATATGAAGAAGCAATGGCGATGGTAGAAGCAGGAGCAAATCGTATCGGCGCTAGTTCTGGTATAAAAATTGTTGAAGGAGCAAAACAATAATCGCCTTTTTTAGCAAAAAAATCTTGTAATTAAAAAATATATCTCTATAATTAATATCGCTGTAAGCAAAGGAGGTGGAAAGCAATGCCAAAAACAATAGTGCGTGAAGGTGAAAGTTTAGATGAAGCATTACGTCGTTTTAAAAGACAAGTTAACAAAGCTGGAATCCTCCAAGAAACACGTAAAAGAGAATTTTATTTAAAACCTGGTTTAAAAAGAAAACTTAAATTAGAAAACGCAAGACGTAAAAACCGTAAATAAAAGAAGCATAAAAAGCTTCTTAACATCGCGGAGTGGAGCAGTTCGGTAGCTCGTTGGGCCCATAACCCAAAGGTCGATGGTTCAAATCCATCCTCCGCAACCAAACTAAAATATAACCGCCTAAGGGCGGTTTTTAGTTTGTGTTGCAGAATAACCATCGACCTTTGGTTAATAATAAACAGTTTAACCATAATATCGTGCAGAAATATATCTTAAAGAAGATTCTAACCTTGGCCAATAAAAATCTACTTTTTGCCGGCTTTCAGGATTTTTTATTTCTTTTCCAATGTAACGCGCATGGGGACGAAAAAGAATTGGTCCAAAGTGAGGAACATCAATAAATTTATATTTTTTAAGTTCGATGAATCGCATAATTTGAGCTTTTGATACAGTTATCCCATAATTTACATCGCCATGATATACGTAATCTGCAGCAATATTTTCATCAAATGTACCTTTAAAAATTGTTCTTTCCGCTATTGCTTTAACTAAGTCAGAATTTTTATTTAATTCTTCATTTACTAATTTTAATCTTTCTGCTAGAAGAGATCTTAATTTAACATAAGGCAATCTTTCTTTGCCGCTGCCATCTAAAGTCATATCACCATATTGATATAATAATATAGTTTTCTGTGTCCTTTCTGAGACATTAAATTTTCTTAGAAAGAATATAAATTTCTTTATATCTTCTTGATGAAGAGATTCAGCTTGACCTGATTTCATCGAAATATGCTTAGTGATGCCTTTATAAGTTATTGAAAAATCTGGTTTAATAAATTTATCAATTGATTCTGCTTTGATTATTTCCTCCTCATCAACTACTCCAAATATTTCTTTTACCATGAATTTGAGATTTTGATTCAAGTCCTTAATTTTTTTCCCGTTTAAGGCATTAATCATTTCTAGTTCTTTAAAATTACCAATATTATCTTTCATAAATGTACCTCCGTTTCTATGCATATCGGTACTTACTAATAGGCAAATAATACAAAAAGTGCTAAAAATTTTTTTAAAAGATAGCATTAGTCAAATAAATTTTTTTACAAAAGTTTTAAAAACCTTGAAAATAAGTCGCTTGTCATTTACAATTAAAATACTATGAAAATTACTATAGTTTGTGATGTTTTAGGAGAACCAAATAACGGCACTTCAATTGCGGCTTATAATTTAATTAATACATTAAAAAATAAAGGACACGATGTAAAAGTGTTGTGCCCTGATGAATTAAAAAAAGGTGAGCCTGGATATTATGTTTTGCCTCATCTTTCCTTTGGCGTTTTTAATTCATATGTTAAGAAAAATGGTGTCTCTTTAGCAAAATATGATATTGAAACTGTTGATAAGGCATGTAAAGATGCGGAAATTATTCATGTTATGATGCCTTTTAGTGCTGGCCATATGGCAGCGATATATGCTTTTGAACACAACATTCCATTATCGGCAGGATTTCATGTCCAAGCAGAAAATATTACTAGCCATTTCTTTTCAATGAATAACAAAGGAATTAACGCTATTGCATATAAAAAATTAAAAAAATCTGTCTATCAATATTGTAACTCCATTCATTATCCAACTAAATTTATTCAAGAATATGTTAAAAAATATGGTATTAAAGCACCTAGTGAATATGTTATTTCAAATGGAGTAAATCAATCTGTTTATTATCCTCATTTTGTAAAAAAACCTAAAGCATACGAAGATCGTTTTGTTATTTTGATGTCGGGAAGATATTCAAAAGAAAAAAATCAACAGATGTTAATTAAAGCGGTAGGACGTTCTAAATATAATAGCAAAATTCAATTAATTTTTGCAGGCGATGGTCCTCAAAAAAAGAATTTATTTTTGTTAAGTGAAAAAATGCTTGTAAATCGTCCTTTGTTCACTCTTTGTTCTAGAGAAAAATTAAGTGAAATAATAAATTATAGTGATTTATATGTACATACCTCGAAAATAGAAATTGAGGCTATATCATGTCTAGAGGCTATTTCTTGTGGATTAGTTCCTTTAATAAGTGATTCACCTAGAAGCGCAACATCTAAATTTGCTTTATTAGAGCAATCTAAATTTAAATTCAATAAAGTAAAAGACTTAAAAAATAAAATTGAATATTGGATTGAACATCCTCAAGAAAGACACAAAGCTCGTCAGATGTATATCGATTTTGGGAAACAATTTGACTTTAATAAATGCATGGATCAAATGGAAGAAATGTTAATTGAAGTTGCTAGAAAATATGGAAAAAACAAAAACTAAAAAAACGTATTTTTATCGTGACGCTTTAAATGATGATTTTGCAAAACTTCAAATTAAACCAATAGAAATTAATGAAAATTTTAAATATCAACATAACAAAATATATTGGTTTTTTGCTTTTGCAATAAGAATTATCATTATTCCAATTTTGTATTGTGTTTCTAAAATAATTTACGCTACAAGTGTAAAAAATAAAAAAGTATTAAAAAAAATTAAAAATAAAGGGTATTTTATATATTCAAACCACACTAGTGCTTTTGATCCAATCAATCATGCTTGTATTGTAAATCCAACTAAATATAGTGCAATTATTGCCTCTTTAGATTCTTTTTCTATTAAAGGATTAGGTGGTTTAGTGCATCTTATTGGTGCTATACCAGTTCCACAAAATTTAAAGATGTATAAAAATTTTTTTGGAATATTGAAATATCATATTCAAAAGAAAAGGAAAGTCATTGTTTATCCTGAGGCTCACATTTGGCCATATTATTATGATATTCGCCCTTTTAAAAGTGTCTCATTTCGCTATCCGTGCGAATTAGATACACCCATTCTTGTAGCAACGACAATATATAAAAAAAGAAAAATTTTGCATACTCCTAAAATGGTGATTATTTTAAATGAACCTTTATACCCAAATAAAGATTTACCACTTAAACAACAAATTCAAGATTTGCGGAACCGTACGTATGATTTAATGAAATCAAATGTTTCACATTATGGTACATATAGATATTATTCTTACGAAAATCTAAATAAAATAAATTAATGCGTTTGTCTTGTTTAAAATAATAAATCGTTTATAATTTTGATATGGAGGAAATAATTATGGAATTAAAAGGTAGTAAAACTGAAAAAAATTTAATGGAAGCTTTCGCTGGAGAATCTCAAGCACGTAATAAATACACTTATTTTGCTAGCAAAGCCAAAAAAGAAGGCTACGAACAAATTGCCGCTTTATTTTTAGAAACTGCAGAAAATGAAAAAGAGCATGCCAAAATGTGGTTTAAACTCTTACAACCTAATGGTGAAATTCAAGACACTGCTTCTAATTTATTAGCAGCTGCTCAAGGCGAAAATTTTGAACATACTGATATGTATAAAAGAATGGCTTTAGAAGCTGAAGAAGAAGGTTTTAAAGACATTGCTCGTTTATTTAGAAACGTCGCAGCAGTTGAAGCAGAGCACGAAAAACGTTATCTTAAACTTTTAGAAAATGTTAAAGACGGTAAAGTCTTTATTAGTGATGACGTTGTTGTTTGGAAATGCCGTAATTGCGGACATATTCACGTTGGTAAAGAAGCTCCAAAAATTTGTCCTACCTGTTCACATCCACAAAGCTACTTTGAACGCTTAGGAAAAGATTTATATTAATTTTAAAAAAAGATTAATTATTAAAAAAACTCCGTTCCCGCGGAGTTTTTAATTTGCTTTTGTAAATATGTTTAAATACAAAATATATCTTTATTAGTTTCCTGTATAATCGTATTCAGCCCAACTACCAATTACACAATTTTCTGGATTATTGTCATACCAAATAGCTTCGGTATTTTCAATAGTATACATCGGCGCAGTTAAATCAGATGGTATATCTTCAATAGCTATTTCTTGACTACGAGCATTCCAATCAGATAAAACTTCTCCAGATAGTCCAGAGCGAACAAATACAAAATGTGTATATCCTTTAGTTAAGTCAATGGTGTATGTCTTATAATTATATCCGACATCCCATCCTTCAGGTGAAGTTCCAGTTTTTATAAAATCAACTTGATCCATTACTTCGCCTGGAAAAACTGCATTTTCTAAACCTTCCTCACCATAAAGATAAATAGCGGTTTCTGCTGCATCTTTGTTCCACCAAGAAGCATCTTTAAAATAGATTGTAAGACTATTTTGTGGCGTAGGTTCGCTTGTGGTAGTGACAGGAGGCTCTTCTGTTGTAGTAGTAGATTGACTAGTTGTAGTCGTAGTTGTAGTAGGATCTTCGCTATCACTTGTAGTGGTTAAAGAAGAACTATTACTACTTGGTGTACACGCTGCTAAAGCAAAAATTATAGCAGCAGGCAATAAAATAACTTTTTTATTCATTTTTCTCTCCTATTTAAATATAAATATATTTTAGTGCAAATTTATAACATGTCAACTCAATAATAAGTTCTTAATTTTTAAAATAAATAGGAAAAATATAAAAAGTATAAAAAAATATTAAGATAATGCTTGATTTTTTAATTTGTTTCATTGATAATAATAACGCTGTCAGCAATTGGACCATTGGTGTAGCGGTTAACATGTCTCCCTGTCACGGAGAAGATCGTGGGTTCGATTCCCATATGGTCCGCCAACTATTTCGCTAACAGCATTTTTAATAACTTATAGGGGAACCTATAAGAAAACCTTGGCCCGGTAACTCAGTTGGTAGAGTAGAGGACTGAAAATCCTTATGTCGCCGGTTCGATTCCGGCCTGGGCCACCACAATAAGGATTTTCAAAAAGGAGGGAACGACCCTCCTTTTTTCTACTCTACCAACATGATTAAATTGTTATTTATTAAACGCTTTTAAAAATAATTCGTTTAATTTTGAAACAAAACTCTTTTTATCTTTGATATCAAATCCTTCAAGTAACAAAGCTTCATCATAAAGCAAGGATGCATATTTTTCTTGTTCGCTATCATTATTTAATTTTTTAAAAGCTTCAAATAAAGGATGATTAGGGTTTAATTCTAAAATTTTACTTGACTTGATTTGATGATCTTCATCTAAGCCAGGTTGTTCGTTTAAAGTTTTCTCCATCCCTAAAGATAAGCCTTGTTTTGTTGAAATGCAAACAGGGGAATTGATTAACTTACTTGACAAATTAACTTCATCAACAATACCTTTTAAACCATTTGTTAAATTATCTAAGAGACGTTTATTTTCAGCAGTTAATGCATCTAATTTGTCTTTTTCTTCTTTTGATAGTTCTTCACTTTCATCGCTTGATATCGATTTAAATTCAGTTTTATCAAAATCATGGAGCATCATAATAGCAAATTCATCTACTCGTTTGTCAAGCAACAACACATCTATTTTTTCATTTTTATATTTTTCCATTTGTGGAAGCATTAAAATTTGTTCGATTGTCTCGCCGCTTGCGTAATAAATAAATTTTTGGCCATCTTTCATTTCTTCTTTGTATTGTTTTAAAGAAATATATTCTTCGTTATGATTTAATGTTTTAAAAATTAATAAATCCTCTAATAAATCTTTTTTAGCGCCATAAGATGAATAAATTCCAAATTTAATATGTTCTCCATAAAGTTCATAAAATTTCTTATATGTCTCAAAATCATTAGTTTTAGTTTCTTTTAATTTATCAATTATTTTTTTCTCAATATTATCCGCTATTTTGCGCATAATGGGTGATTGTTGTAACATTTCACGAGAAATATTAAGATTAAAATCATCGCTATCAACTAATCCTTTAACAAATTTTAAATAATCTGGCACTAATTCTTTACATTTATCTTTAATAAATATTCCTTTCGCGTAAAGTGTAAGACCTTTTTCATAATTCTCACTATATAAATCATAGGGAATATGACTAGGAACAAAAATTAATGCCTTATAATCAACTAAACCTTCAACTGATATTATTTGATGAATTAAAGGTGATTCATAGTCGTTAAATTTGTTCTTATAAAATTCATTTATTTCTTCATCTTTAATTTCGCTTTTGTTCTTTTTCCAAATTGGAATCATCGAATTAAGCGTCTTATCTTCGCTTACTTCATGATATTTATCCTTGATAGGATTTCCATTTTCATCTTTATCTTGTTCTTGATGAGTTATTAACATTTTAATCGGATAACGAATGTAATCTGAATATTTTTTAACTAAAGATTCAATATTATATGAATCTAAAAACATATCATAGTTTTCATCTTTAGTATTCTTTTTTAATTTAACAATAATTTCTGTACCATTTTCTTCTTTAGTTGCATCTTCAATAGTGTAATTTTCTTGTCCATCACTAGTAAATTTATAAGCGTTTTTAAATTTAGCGCTTCTAGAAATAACTTCTATACTTTCTGCAACCATAAAAGCGCTATAAAAGCCAACACCAAATTGACCAATAATTTCTAAATCTTTATTATCTTTAGCTTTTTTAATTTTTTCTAAAAAATCCTTTGATCCAGATTTTGCAATCGTTCCTAAATTTTGAATCAATTCTTCTTTGCTCATTCCAATCCCGTTATCTGAAATTGAAATTGTACGATTATTTTTATCTAATGTGATTCTAATAAAATGTTCTAGAGCAGGGTATTTATCAACATTTGTTAAAGATAAATAACGATATTTATCAATTGCATCGCTCGCATTTGAAATTAGTTCTCTTAAGAAAATTTCTTTGTTTGTGTAGATTGAATTAATCATTAAGTTTAATAATTGTTTTGATTCGGCTTGAAATTGTTTAACTTCTTTCATTTTTAAAACCTCCTTTTTAAGTCGACAAATTATATTATAATCGTAAAATTAGCAGTGTAAAGTGTTGAGTGCTAAAAAATAACAATTTTATAAAAAATGTATCATTTTTAATCAAATTTTATTACACTATCACTATGGAATATAAAACACTTCGTGTTACTGTCGCAGCTTATCCTCAATACATTGAAGAGATGGAATTGTTTGAATGGCATCTAGATAAAGTTAATCCAGATGGCAAAGATGACCAATATGTTATTTTAAATTTTTCTAGAGATCCTAATATCAAAAATTATGAACAAATTCGACAATTAGAATTAGAGTGGTTTTCTATTGATTATCCAAAATTTTGGCCTTGTGCTGTTTTTTGTATCCTTGGTTTTGCATTAATTACCGCACTACTTGTCATTTGTATGGCGTTACAATACGATTTTAATTCACAGCCATGGCTATACGCTTTACTAATCCCAGGTATAGTTTCTATTAATTTGGCTTTATTATATTTTATTTATCGTACTTATAAAATGCGTAAAGTGTTTTTAAAAGGTGATGAAATTCGTCGCAATATTAGAGAAAAAATTAAAGGTTTAAACGATGCTCAAACAAAAGATTAAAGTTAAAATAAAAGATGCCGAAGAAATTAAAAATAGTTATTTTCATTTTGGCTATCAACTCGTTAGTGAAATTCCAAGTGGAAATAAGGTTATTTTAAATTTTCAAAAAATGCCTACAGCTTCGAGCAAATCTTTAAAAAAATTAGAAAGACAATATAAAAAAGTTTTAAAAAAGTTCCCTCTAGCGGCCACTATATTCTTGTTAGTTGGTCTAATATTTTTGTTTATCGGATTATTTTTAAATGTTGGAATTCAAATAATTAATATTGTTTTATTAGTCGTTGCATCATTATTATTTGTAGATGCTGTCTATCTTTATATTGGCTTTTTATTAAACTTTATTTATCGTAAAAAAACTTTAGCTAATATTTTTAAAAAAGCCCAAAAAATTTATCCTGAAGGTTCTATTCAACTTCCAAACAACTTTAACACAATAAATAATTAATATTTAATTATTTTTTTAATTTATTTTTTTGTTATATTGTTATACAATTTTAAGTATGAAAAACAAAGGTATTTTGCTTCCTGTATCTTCCTTACCAGGCCATCATGGTATTGGCGATATGGGTGAAAACGCATTCGAATTTATTAGATGGCTAAATAAAAGAAATTTTAATTATTGGCAAATTCTTCCAATAAATCCTTTAGGACCAGGATGGTCTCCTTATATGACTACATGTAGTGAAGCAATTGACTTCCGTTATATTAGTCTTGACGATTTGTACAAGGATGGTTTATTAGAAAAACCAGTAAGAAAATTCCATCCTAATTCAAATAAAGCATTGTATGTTGAAGCAGGGGAATTTAAGAAAAGAATTTTAAAAAAAGCTTATAAAAATTTTAAAAAGTCTCATTTTGATGAATTGTTAAAATTTGTTAAATCACAAAAATGGATTGTACGTTACGCATTTTTTAATATTTTTTATGAAGAAAATAATTTAAAAGCTTGGAATGAATGGCCAAAAGATGAAATTTTTTATCTTGAAAACCATAAAAAAGATAATAAAATTCCAACTAAATACAAGGACAAATTTTACTATCTCGTATTTGAACAATTAATTGCATATAAACAATGGAAAAAATTAATAAAATACGCTCATAAATTTGACATTAAAATTATTGGTGATCTACCATTTTATGTTGGCTATAATTCTAGCGATTGCTGGGGAAATAAAAAGGTTTTCAATTTAGATGAAAATTTTGTTCCGACAACTGTTGCAGGATGCCCACCAGATGGCTTTAGTGAAGATGGACAACTATGGGGAAATCCTACTTTTAATTTTGAAGTAATGAAAAAAGATAATTATAAATTTTATGTCAATCGTTTAGGTGCAATATCTAAACTTTGTGACATTGTCCGTTTAGACCATTTTAGAGCTTTTGATGCCTATTATGCTATTCCTGCTGGAGCAAAAAATGCTAGAGTTGGTGAATGGATTGACGGACCTGCTTATGGTTTATTTGATGCATTTTTTAAAAAATATCCAAAAGCCAATATTATTGCTGAAGATTTAGGGTTTATGACTGAAAGAGTGTATGCCCTAAGAGATCATTATCATTTTCCAGGCATGAATATTTTACAAAATACATTCTTTGAACCACAAACAAAAGATCAAGATGACATGATAATGTATACTGGTACACATGATAATAACACTATTAAATATTGGTTTGATAATCTTGATGATCAAGGCAAAGAAAAATTAAAAACAATTGTAAATGCTGATCCAAGTAAAGACTTATTAGAAGAATATATGCGTTTTGTTTTTAGAAAAGCTAGTAAATTAACAATTATTCCAATGCAAGATTATCTTTTGTTAGACAATTCCACTCGTTTGAATTCTCCTGGTAGTTTTGGTTCTCCAAACTGGGAATGGAAATTAATAAAATTACCTAATGTCATAAAAAATTATTAATTTTTAAGGCTTTAATTAATAAACAAAAAAGGAGCAATTTAAAAGATGCCAACATCAAGTTTTGATTTTCACCTTCTGGCAATGATTTTCATTGTTTTAAGTGTTGCATCTTTTGTTTTAGCTTTAATTTTAAGAGCGTTTAGACTAAGATTTCTTTCTCGCTTATTTATTGTTTTTGCTTCTTTAGGTTTTTTAATTTATTCATCGCTATTTTTTGTTAATTTTCCTAGAAACGATTTGTCTTTTGCTGATATTTCGCAAATTATATTGTTTGTTTTTGCAATATTATTAACTATTTATAATCTAATTGTATTTATTAAAAAAAGATGAAAACTGTAGGTATTATTTCTTTAGGATGCTGTAAAAATCTCGTCGATAGCGAACTATTATTAGGATATTTTAAAGATTCTAATTATACTGTTGTGACTCAACCAGAAACCGCTGATGTAATTATAATTAATACATGTGGTTTTATTTTGGATGCTAAAAAAGAATCTTTAGATATGATTTTTGAAATGGCTAAATATAAAAAGAAACTTGTTATTACAGGTTGCTTAGTTCAACGTTATTACAAAGAATTAAAAAAAGAACTACCAGAAGCTGATTTGCTTGTCAAAATAAGCGATTACCCTCATCTATATGATAAAGTAATACAAATCGACAAACGTTTTAAAAAAATAACAGATGGCATATGGTATTATAATCGTGTCATTCCATATAATGGTTATTCAGCCTATTTAAAAATTGCTGAGGGTTGTTCAAATCATTGCTCCTATTGCGCAATACCGCTGATAAGAGGGGAATTAAAATCAAGACGAATTAAAGATATTATGATTGAGGCAAAATATCTTGCCACAAGAAACATAAAAGAACTAGTGGTTATCGCTCAAGATACAACTAAATATGGTCTTGATATTTATGGTAAAGTTAAAATTGTTGATCTATTAAAACAACTACTTGAAATAAAAGACTTTCAATTTATTCGTCTTTTATATCTGTATCCAGATGAAATTGACGATGACTTAATACAACTTATTAAAAACGAAAAACGTATCGCCCCTTATTTTGATATCCCCATCCAACATAGCGAAGACCGTATTTTAAAAGCAATGAATAGAAGGGGAAGCAAACAATTTTTACTTAATTTATTTAAAAAAATAAGAAAAGAAATTCCTAACGCTATTTTAAGAACAACAATTATGGTTGGATTTCCTGGCGAAACTCAAGAAGATTTTGATAACCTAATCGATTTTATAAAAGAAGTTAAATTTGATCATCTCGGTGTATTTGCCTATTCTAGAGAAGAAGACACCCCATCTTTTAATATGAAGGATCAAATTAGCGATGAAATTAAAACAAAACGTGTCGATGATGTAATGATCGCACAATATTATATTTCAAAAGAAAAAAATGAATCACATATTGGCGAAATTATGACAGGCATTGTTATTAAAAGAACAAATAGATACTATTATTTAAGGTCGTATTATAACGCTCCTGATGAAATTGATGGCAATATTTTATTTAATTCACGTCGTAGATTAAAAGTTGGTGACGTTGTAAAAGTTGAAATAACTAATTCGACACCATATGATTTGTATGGAGAATTTGTAAAAACTGTTGATTTTAAAAAACAATAATAATATAATAACGCTTGCATGTGTTAAGCCCCATTAGTTAAATGGCATAACGGATCCATGGTAAGGATCTATTCGTAGTTCGATTCTGCGATGGGGCACCAACATGTTAAAATGATGCTTAGGCATCTTTTTTTAATTATTAAAAAAACAAAATGAAAATTTTCTAGGATTAGTCGTTTTTTTTTTTTTTTTTATTGATGAAACAAGATTTATGACTTAAAATATCAATAAAATGATAATAACAAAAAAGCACACTCCATTACTTGTTTTAAAAATTTTGCAAGAATATAGTGATGAAAATCATTATCTTACACAAAATCAAATACTTGAGTTAATTAAAGAAAAATATCAAGTTGATTTAGAACGCAAATCTATCGGCGCGGCAATTAATTTTTTATTAAATTTTAATTACGATATTATAAAAGCTCCTCGAGGTGGATATGCGCTCATTTCGCGTCTTTTTGAAAATGAGGATATTAGATATATTAATGACGCTATTTTTTCTAGTAAATATATTGATTTAGAAAAATCTTATCAAATCGTTGATAAAATTAATTCAACATTGTCAATTTATAAAAAGAAGGAAAATGGATACGTTTTGAAGGGTTTTGCTCTTAAAAACAATAATATAAATCATATTTTTGAAAATATTGAAATAATTAATCAAGCGATTGAAAGTAATAAAAAAATTACATTTCAATCAAAAATATATAATTTTGATGGAGAACTAATTTTAAAAAATAATGGTGCAAGATATACAGTCTCACCTTATTTCATTATAAATAATCTGTGTAAATATTACTTACTTTATGATTACAACAAAGAGTCCAATATGTTTAAATACCTTCGCGTTGATAATTTAGAAAACGTTGAAATTAGTAAAGAAGATGTAGAATTACCATCTATTTTTAAAACAAATGAAGAATCTGAGTCTGACAAATTAATAAATAATATTAGCAATATATTTTTTCGTAATCTAATTTGTGCAAAAGTAGAAATACTATCTCCTAATTTTATCCAGCATATCGCTGATTATTTTTCTAAATATACAATTTCAAAAGAAGGCGATAGGTTATACGCGAATATTACTAGTGATGAAAACGCTATATTTAAATGGATTTTATATTATGGTGAAGAATTTCGTCTTGTTAGTCCTGAAAAGACATTAGAAAGAATAAAATTATACATAGAAAAACAAAGTCAAATTTATAAAATAAAGTAAAATTTTACTTTTTTTAAAAAAATAGAGCAAATATGAATTCTTTTTTAAAAAACGATATGTTAATAGGTATAATTTATCTTCAAAATTTAACCATTTTGCAAAAAATATGAAAAAAAATTAAAAATACCAATTTTTTTTGTTAAAAATCTAATTTGATTGTGTATAATAATAAATATGAACTCAATAAATCGTGTCAACGGAATGAAAGTCGTTAAAAAATGGAATCTTGGTTTGTTTATTAGTTGTTTTTTAATGCTCGGTGCTTGTGGCGGTTTAATTGCTGCTATGTATTTTTTACCATTATTTGGCGCTGATTTTCAAACATCATTAAATGGAAATCTAACTAATCATAACTATTTAATTTATACGACCGATTTTGTTTATTTTGTTTTGCAAGATTTTCTTGGCACAAATTCTATTTCAAATGGATTTTGGGCTTTTAATTCTAGTGCAATGTGTACTTTGATTCCTCAAAATTTAGAAATAATTCGTTATATTTTGATAGATTTTATCTTTGGATTAATCGCTATTTTAGTTTTATTTGCTCTAATAAGTGTAATAACATTTGTTTTTGGACTTTTATTTGGAGTAATTAAAGGTGGATGGAGAGCACCAAAAGTATTAACTTGGCTAAGTTTTTCATTTACATTTGTTTTAGCTCTAGTTTTTGTTACTTTAAAATTATTATTAATGTTTTTAGTTAATGGCGCTCCATATGGTAGCAGTGGATCTACTATTGCAAGTTATAATCTTAATATTTGGTATTTGGTAGGTTATTGTGGAGTTTTACTCGTCCTTGGAATTATTCAATCGATTATTTATAATGTTTGCTTTAAAGATCGCATCTATATTAAAGATGCTAAACGTATATTAGAAGCTCAAAAACAAAAACAAGAAATGATGTCTCAACAAATGGGCTATGGCTATGCAATGCCAATGCCAATGATGGTTCCGGCTCCTAATTATCAAATGAATAATGTTCCACAAATGATAAATAATCAACCTGTTCGTCCAACTAGCAATCCAACTATTGTTACACAAGTCAAATATTCACCTGGTAAAGGTTTACCAGAACAACTATCTTCTATTGGTGGACATGCCTTTAGTCAAAATAGTAATTTAGAGATTGCTATTATTCCTTTAGGAATTAAAGAAATTGGACCTAGTGCCTTTTCTAATTGCCCAAATTTAAAAGTTGTCTCTATTCCTACTAGTGTTACAAAAATTGGATATAATGCTTTCTTTGGTTGCAAAAAATTAGCGCGTATCAATTATGGTGGACGCAAAAACGAATGGAAAAATATTGTTCGTGGTTCAAACTGGCTTGCCAGCAGTGGCACTAGTGTTGTTGTTTGTGTCGATGGCGCTATCACGGTTAATCCTTATCATTAATGAATATTGCTGTTATACTCGCTGCAGGTAAAAGCGAAAGATTAAATTTAAATAAAAATAAGTGTTTTGTAAAAGTATGTAATCTATATGTTTATGAATATAGTTTAAATACTTTTTTTTCTAATTCTAACATTGATTTAATTATTTTAGTTGCCGATAAAGAAAATATTAAGTTAGTAAACAATGGAAAATATTCCAATAAACTTCATGTTATTGAAGGTGGAAATAATCGTCAAGAAAGTGTTTTTCGTGCTTTAAATTATCTTTTAAAAAATAATCTAGCTCAAGATAACGACAATATTTTAATACATGATGGAGCAAGACCACTTGTTAGTGATGAAATAATTAATAATAATATTTTCTTTTTAAAAAATCATGATTTTACTACAACTTGTCTTATGAGCGTTGATTCTTTAGTTCGGGTCAATGAATATTTCACTACAAAAGTTGTAGATCGCGATGCTGTATTTTTAGAGCAGACTCCATTAGGTGGTAAATTTAAATTACTTTATAATATTCATAGTAATTCAATAAATGAATTTGTCCTTGATACACACGATGATGTTTCTTTAATTTTGCGTTATGGCTATAAAGCATTTATGGTAAGAGGCAATAAAATGAATTTTAAAATTACTTATGAGGATGATTTAAAACTTTTTAGATTATATCTAAAAATTCTAAAAAAATAATTTTTATTGCAATAGTAAGGTTTTTTGATAAAATTTAAACGTTATGTTAATACAACCACTTAGTGATTCTAGTATCGACCCTCTGTCTAGCCTGACTGATGTTAATCCAGGGGCTTTTGGAATGCCAGATTGGCTAAGCTGGACCATTATAGCAATTTTACTTCTTGTCAGCGCGTTATTTTCCGCTAGTGAAAACGCTTTTTCTAATTGCAATAAATATCATTTTAAAGTTCTTGCTGATCAAGGCAATCTTACTGCTAAAATTATTGTTCGATTAACAGAAAAATTTGAAGATACTCTTGTAAGTGTTCTTGTTGCTAATAATATTGTCCAAACCTTAATGTCAACAATAAGCGCTATTTTATTTTATAACATGTGTCGACAATGGGGCATACCAGAAGATTCACCAATTGAAGCTGTCTTATCAACTGTGGTTATGGCCGCTTGTGTTTACATTATCAGCGATACATGTCCAAAAATTTTATCAAAATCAATTCCAAATCGTATGGCAGTAATTCTTGCGTGGCCTGATTTTATTATTTCAATTATTTTATTTCCAATTATTCTTATTTTTAGAGGTATATTAAAACTTACCCATAAAATCTTTAAAATTAAAGATGAAAATATATTAACAAAAGAGGATATTTTAGAAAGTGTCGACGAAGCAATTTCTGATGAAAACATAAATAATGAAGAAGAACAACTTTTTGAAGAAAATGAAAAGAAAATTTTTAATCGCGCTTTTAATTTTGATACTATAACTATTAATCAAATTTTAACTAAAAAAGAAAATATTGTTTCTATTAATATTGACGATTTGACGGTTGAAAAACTAAATGATTTTATCATGAAGCACAATTATTCACGTTATCCAGTTTATGATGGAGAATGTGATAATATCGTTGGAATTTTATCGATTAATACATATTTTAGCGAATATGCAAGTGACCCACATCTTGATATTAGGAGTTGTTTAAGCGTTCCTTTATATGTTAATGATAATGATAAAATTGATGATATTTTAGATAAACTAAACCAAAAGAAAACTCATATCGCTTTAGTAAAAAATGATAAAGATAAACTAATTGGTATGGTTACAATGGAAGATATATTAGATGAATTAGTAAACACTAACGATATAATTAGTTCCACCCAAAATAAAGGAGAAACAACAAATGATAGTAGCTTATAGTATTATCTTAGTTATCCTTTTGGTTGGATCTATCTTTTTTTCCAGCGCTGACATGGCTTATGGAAGTGCTAATTTAAATCGTTTAAAAAAAGATAAAGAACAACATCCAAAATCAAAAAATCGCGCTAGAGCTTTTAAACTTAGCAAAAATTATGATAAGACTATATCTACAATTTTATTATTTAACGATACAATTAATGCTGGTTTAGATTCTATTTCAACATTATTAGGTATTGCTATTGCTATCCAATTTGGCTTTTCAGGTGATAGTTCTACTGCAGAAACATTTGGTCTTGTTGCCTCAATGTTAATGCTTGTACTTAAAATTATTTTTGGTGAAATCATAGCTAAATCTGTCGGTAAAATTTATAACTATCGTATTGTTAATTGGTATTCGATGGCTATTAGTGTTTGTTATTATATTACTATTCCTATTACTTTTCTTGTTGGTGGTTTTGGTCAAATTGTAACTTATCCTGTTGTTCATAATGTTAAAGATATTCAAATTAAAGATGATGAAATTCATGAAATGATTGATGAAGGTGAAGAAAGTGGCGCTATCGATGAAGATAAAGCTGAACTTTTAAGAGGAACTTTAGATTTTACTACGACTGAAACTTATGAAATAATGACTCCACGCGCAAGAATATACGCTATTGATAAAAGTGATAAATTATCAGATATTTTAAAGGATGAGCGAACTTTTAAACATTCTCGTATACCAGTTTATGAAGATAACATCGATAATATTATTGGTTATGTTAGAACTAAAGAATTAATTAGATTAAAATTAGAAAATCTTACTGAAGATATTTCAAATATTATTCAAAATATTAGTTTTTTTCCAAGAACGACAGAAATAAATGATGTTTATCAATACTTTAAATTAAATAAAAAACATATCGCTATAATTTTAGATGAATATGGAGGATGCGAAGGTTTAATTACTTTAGAAGATATAGTTGAAGAAATTGTTGGAGAAATTTGGGATGAAACAGATGATCCTAATGAGCCTTACAGCGAAAGAAATGATGGGACATATATTGTCGATGGCGGCATGAATTTAGAAGATTTTTGCACTTTATTTGAATTAGATTATGATCAAATCGAAACAGAATATGTCACTATTGGTGGTTTTATTATCGAATTATTAGATGATAAATTTGCAAAATTAAATGACGTAGTTACTTATAAAAACTTAAAAATCAAAGTCATTGCCTTAGGCAAACATCATACAGTAAAAAAGCTTTTAGTAGAACCTTTACATGTAGATGAAAATCAAAACGAAAATGAATAAATTCCACTTGAAATAAATTAATTGTTAATATAAGATAATTGTCGTGGTTAATCCACAACTCTTAATCAAAACGAAAAAGAGTGGTCTTCGGGCCACTCTTTGCTTTAAAAGGAGGTATGATGAATCTTGAAATTTTAAAAGAAAAAACAAAAAGCAAATTAAATGAACTTGGTTATGATCTTTTTCAATTTAAGATGACTCATAATAAAGATGGGGCAACGCTATCGATTGTTATTGATAGTCTTAATGATGATGAAATTTCTATGGATGATATCGTTTCTGTCAGCGATAAAATTAATCAATTATTCGATGAATTAGATTTAATTGATTATGAATATGTCTTAGATATCTCTTCTGTCGGTGCAGAAAAAGAAATTTCTATTGATAAATTAGCAAAATATATCAATAAATATTTACGTGTTCATCTTAAAAATCCAATCGATGGTGAAAATATTTATTTTGGAGATTTGATCGAAGTAAATGATAATTCAATTACTATCTCATATCGTCAAAAAACACGACTAAAGAAAATCAATATAATGATTGATAATATTTATAAAATTAATAAAGCTATTAAATTTTAAGGAGAATAAAAATGGTTGATGAAAAACAATTTATTGAAGCGTTTAATGAACTAGAAATTAAATCTGGCATTAGTAAAGACGCTATATTAAACGCTTTAAAAGAAGCTCTTGATAAGGGTTTAAAAAAACAATTAGGTGGCGATGATGCTTATACTGAAGTTAAAATTGATTCCGAAAATGGTAAAATTTCTTTATCACAATTAAAAAAAGTTGTCGCAGGTGAAGAAGAAGATGACTTTTTAGAAATCAATTTAGAAGATGCAAGAAAAAAATATCCAGATATTCAAGTTGGTGATTTTTATCGTATTGATTATAAATTAGATGATATTTTAAAAACATACGCACTTGTTGTAAAAAATGTTTTCAAACAAAAATTAAATGAAGCAGAAAAAGTTGCTTTATATGAAGCCTATAAAGATAAAATTGGAGAAATGATAACTGGTGTTGTTGATAAAGTTGAAGAAAGAGGATTGCAAGTAACTATTGCAAAAACTTCAATTTTTGTTCCACGTCGTGAATTAATAGGCGATGAAAAATTTTATCCAAAAGATGCGATTAAATTATATGTTTCTGGTGTTAAAGAAGATACAAAAGGAACTAAAATATCTGTTTCACGTTCTAATGAAGGATATTTAAAAAGAGTATTTGAAGAAGAAATACATGAAATATATGATGGCACAATAATTATTAAAGCTATTGCAAGAAAAGCAGGACAAAGAAGTAAAGTCGCTGTTTATTCAAATGACATTAATGTCGATCCAGCTGGTGCATGTATTGGCTCTAATGGAGCACGCATACAAAAAGTTGTCGCACAACTTGGAAATTCTAGCAGCAAAGAAAAAGTTGATGTTATCGAATATTGTAATGATGATGCCTTATTTGTTATGGAATCTTTAAAACCTGCCGTAGTAGTGGGAATTGATATTAATAAAGAAAATAAGACCGCTACTGTAATTATTGCTGATGGTAATTCTAATGTCGCTTTTGGCAAAAAGATGGTTAATAAAGAATTATCTGAACGTCTTACTGGTTATAAATTAACTTTAATTGAAGAAAGTGAAGCCAAAGAAAAACAAATTTCATATCAAAGTTATGAAGAAGTAGAACGTGCTTTTACCGATGCAAAACAAAAAGCAGTTGAAGAATTACTAGCGAAACAAGAAAAAGAAAATCATGAAAAAATTCTTCATAACACACAAGGTTATGTCGCACCAAATCAACGTCACTATGATGATACTATAAGCGAAGAAGAAAAAGAAATTTTAGAAGAAGTTGTCGATAAAGAAGAATTAACAACTGCTGTAGAAGAAGAAAAAGAACCTTCTACATTAAATGAAGAATTATCAACAAGTGAAGAAACAAAAGATGTTGCAAAACAAGAAGAAAACGAACTTGAAGATGAAAAAACAGCTGTTAAAACAACTACAACACTTGCTGATTTAGAAAAAGAATTAGCCTTAGAATCACAAAAAGCTAAATCTAATCAATCAAAAGGCAAGAAAAAATCTAAAAAAGAAGAAGAAAATAGTGAAAATGTCGTTGTCAATAAAGTTGATCCTTCTCAAAGAATGTCTATCTACACTGATGAAGAATTAAAAGCTTTTGAAGAAGAAGAAGGAAACGAACTAAATCAAGATTACGAAGACGACGATTTTGACTACGATGATTATGACGACTACTATGACGATGAAGGTAAATAAGAAAGAAATTTATCGTACATCCTTAGTGGATCATAAAATTTATCATAAAAAAGATTTGTTAAGAATTGTTAAGACTAGACAAGGAGAAATTTTTGTTGATGTCGAGCAAAGCATCCTAGGAAGAGGCGCTTATATTTGCTATGATTTAAAAAAAGCATTAATATTAAAAAGAAAGAAACTTTTAAATAAAGTTTTTAAAAAAGATGTAAGCGAACAAATTTATGATCAAATAATTGAAATTATTAAAGAAAGAGGGTGATTGTATGGCAAAAAAGAATAACTCTACTCAAGAAAGAAAAGTAAATGTTTCTACAAAAGTAAGTTCTTCAAAAACAACTAGTAAAGTAAACAATGGTGTCTTTGTTTATACAGGCGCTATAAGTGTTAACGAATTAGCCAAGTCATTAAACATCATGCCGTCCGAAATTATTAAATATTTCTTTATGAAAGGCAAAATTTTAAACATCAATTCTTTATTAGATGATGAAATGATTGGAACAATTTGTTTAGAACACGGCTTTGATTTTCAAAGAAAAGAAGTTGTTGAAGCAGAAAATTTTGAAAATTTACAAATTCGCGATAAAGAAGAAGACTTACAACCACGACCACCTGTAGTCACTATTATGGGGCACGTTGACCATGGCAAGACAACTTTAATAGATGCAATTAGAAATTCTAATTTAGTTGATTATGAAGTAGGTGGAATATCTCAAAGTATCGGTGCCTATCAAACTGAAATTAACAATAAAAAAATTACTTTTATTGACACTCCTGGGCACGAAGCTTTTACCGCTATGCGTTCAAGAGGTGCATCTGTTACAGATATTGTTATCTTAGTTGTTGCCGCTGATGATGGTGTCATGCCTCAAACAATAGAAGCAATTGACCATGCTAAAGCCGCTAATGTTCCAATTATTGTCGCAATTAATAAAATAGATAAACCAGGCGCAGATCCAAGCAAAGTTAAAAACGAATTGTTAGCCCACGATATAGTATTAGAAGAATATGGTGGTGATGTTATTGCTGTTGAAATAAGTGCAAAACAAAGAAAAAATATTGATAAATTGTTAGAAACGGTTATTTTGGTTGCGGAAATGAGTCAATTAAAAGCTAATCCAAATCGTTACGCAATGGGGGTAGTTTTAGAAGCGGAATTAGATAAACAAGAAGGTCCAAAAGCAACGCTTCTTATTCAAAACGGCACTTTAAAGACAAGTGATTATCTCGTTGCAGGCACCTGTTATGGTAAAGTTAGACGTATGACTAACGAATATCGAAAAGTTTTAAATGCGGCTCTACCTTCCACACCAGTTGCGGTAATTGGTTTAAGCGAAGTACCACAAGCTGGGGATCGCTTTATGGCTTTTGAAAGTGAAAAAGAAGCTCGTGAAATCGCATTAAGAAGAAAACAAATTAAGGAATTAAAAGAAAAAAGAATGACTTCTGCTGCAACTTTAGAAGATTTATTCAATATGAAAAAAGAAGGCGAAATTCAAAATATAAATATTATTTTAAAAGCTGATTCTACTGGTAGTGCAGAAGCATGTAAAGCGTCACTAGAAAAAATAAATGTTCCTAATGTTAAAATTAATGTTATTCGCGCGACAAGTGGTGCGATTACTGAAAGCGATGTTTTATTAGCGAGTGCTTCAAAAGCAATAATTTATGGCTTTAATGTTAGACCCGATGCCAAAACTCGCGCGAAAGCTTTAGAAGAAAAAGTTGAAATTCGTTTGCAAAGAATTATTTATGCCTTAATTGAAGAAATTGAAGCGGCTGCAAAAGGATTATTAAAACCTGAATTAGAAGAAAAAATTATTGGTCAAGCTGAAATTAGACAACTATTTAAAGTATCTAAACTTGGCACAATTGCTGGATGTATGGTTGTCGATGGTCTTATTAAAGCTAATGATCCTATCCGATTAATTCGTGATGGAATTATTATTTATGAAGGCAAAATCGCTTCTTTAAGAAGAGGAAAAGACCAAGCAAGAGAAGTCGCTAGAGGATTTGAATGCGGCATTTTGATTGATGGATTTAATGATATTAAAGAATTAGATATTATTGAACAATATGAAATGGTCGAGGTGAAAAAATAATGCCAAGATCTAGAAGTGACCATCTACAAGCCTTGTTAGCAAGAAACATATCTAAAATCATTCAAAGTGACTTAAAAAACCCTCATCTAGGCTTTCTTTCTATACCAGAGGTTAAAGTTTCTTCTGATTTAAGTTATGCAAAAGTATATGTATCCTTCTTTAAAAAAGAAGATATAAATAAAGGAATGCAAATTTTAGAAAAAAGTAAAGGATTTATAAGAAGTCAACTAGCAAAAATGATGGATACTAGAAGAGTGCCTTTAATAAATTTTGTGCTAGATGATAGTTTTAATAAGACCCAAGAATTAGAAAAATTAATTGATAAAGTTAATCATTAAACATTTAATTCCATTAAAATATGTTTAATTTTTGCTTCATAAAATGGTTTACCAACGCATTTAAAATTATATTTAAGATATAAATTTCGGTAGCGGTATTGACTATGAAGACAAATAGTGATTGGGTTATAAAAATGTTTAATATATTTTATAAGATATTGTAATACTTGACTACCATAGCCTTTATTACGATATCTTTTTTTAATAGCAAAACGTTGTATATAAATTCTTTTTTGTTCTTCAAATAGTTTTAAACGAAATGTCCCGATAATTTTATTTTTTAATAAAATAAGATAAGATTGACAATTTTCCTCTGAAACAACAAATTCATCTTTAAAAGAAATATTTTCCTCTTTTATAAAAATATCATGTCTAATTTTTATTTCTTCAATGTAGTCAGCTTTTGTAAAAACTGGTTTTATTACTAATCCTTTTTGATTAATTTGTTTTTCAATATGATAATTCCAAAGATCTTCTTTTGGGTCGTTTAATAAAGTTAAAAAATTCTTTTTAGCAGATGGAAACTGCTTATAAATATCATTTAATAAAACCTTAATTTCTTCCCTAGTTGTATTTTTATCAGCAGGGCATAAGCTAGTTAAGATAGGAATATTTTCTTCTTTAATTAATTTTTTAATATCATTTTCATTAACTAAACAAAATGGTCTTATAAAAGTAATATCATCTTTATCTAAAAGCATTTTTGGAGAAAATGTTGAAACTTTTGCAGAATATAACATATTCATAAAAAATGTCTCAATCGCATCATCTAGATGATGGGCAAAAGCAACTTTGTTAAATTTTATTTTTTTTGCCACTTTATCAATAGAGGCTTTTTTCATTCTTGAACAAATTGAACAGGGAAGATGCTTTAATTTTTGTTTTTCTTGCTGAATTTTTAATATTTGATATACATTTTTATTATCTTCAATTATCAGTTCATAGCCTAAAGATTGACAAAATTGTTTTATTTTATCAAAATTACTATTTGGAAAGCCTAAATCTAATAAAACTGGCTGAATTTGAAATTTTGTATGTTCAAATTTTTGATATATGGATAAACAATATAATAAAGCAAGAGAATCTTTCCCACCTGAAATTCCTACGACAACCTTATCACCTTTTTCAAATAAATTGTATTTTTGATCAGCTTGTCTAATGCACGCTAGAAGACTTCGAATTGCTTTCATAACGAAATAATTATATTATTTTAGAAAAGGAAAATAAACTATGGATGGAATGTTATTAATTGATAAACCATTAGATTGGACTAGTCAAGATGTATGTAATAAAGTAAAAAGAACTTTAAGAATTAAAAAAGTTGGCCACTGTGGCACCTTAGATCCCTTTGCCAGCGGTTTAATGATTGTTTTATGTGGAAATGCAACAAAATTATTGTCCTATATTTTAACATTAGATAAAAAATATATTGCAACACTAAAACTTGGAATTGAAACTGATACTTTAGATACTGAAGGAGAAATAATTAAAGAAGAAGAAGTTAAAAAATATACTTTAGATGAAATAAATAATGTATTAGATAGTTTTAAAGGACGTCAAAATCAAACACCTCCTAAATATTCTGCTTTAAAAATTGATGGAAGACCTGCTTATGAATATGCAAGAAAAGGTCTTGATATTAATTTAAATAGCCGTCCAATTAATATTTATGACGCTAAATTGATTAAATATGATGAAAAAAATGATGAAATAACCTTTTCTTGTCATGTTTCAAAAGGAACATATGTAAGAACTTTAGGATTAGATATTGCTAAAAAATTAAAAACAATTGGTCATTTAAATTATTTAAGAAGAACTTATATTGGAAAATATAGTGTAGAAGATGCATTAAGTGTTGATAATATTGATCCTCGATATATGATTGACATTAACGATTGTTTAGATTTTTTTCCTAGTTATGTCATACCAGAAAGAGAAAAATTTTTAGTTATAAATGGGCAAAGAATACAAATTTTAAATCGAAAAGAAAAACAAATTGCTATTTATGATTCTAATCATATTTTGCTTGCCATATATGAAAAAGAAAATAATGATACATACTATTGTTTAAGAGGCATAAATAATGGAAATAATAAACCTAAAAGAAAATGATAATATTACATCTTTTCAAGATATTGTATTGTGTCTTGGCTTTTTTGATGGTGTTCATCTTGGACACCAAAAATTATTTGCCACGGCCAATAAATATCCTTATAAAAAAGGTGTATTAACTTTTTATGGCAATTTTAAAAAAGCTAAATTGATTAACACTTTTCAAGAAAAGGTCATGCTTTTAAAACAATATGATATTGATTATCTTTTTGTTATTGAAATAAATGAAAAATTAATTAAAACAACTTGTGAAGAATTTATAAAAAAATATCTTGCTCCTTTACATCCTAAAATAATCATATGCGGAGAAGATTTTCATTTTGGATACAATAACTGTGGTGATTGGCAATATTTAAAACAATTTTTTAATGTTGAAGTAATTCCTTTATTAAAAATTGATGGAATTAAAATTTCTTCATCTTTAATTCGTCAATTATTAAAAGAAGGAGAAATAGATAAAGTAAATAAATATTTAGGTCATAATTATTTTATTTTAGGAAAAATAAATAAAGGATTAGGTAATGGAACTAAATTAGGATTTAAGACCGCAAATATTGATACAAGGGAAGGATATCAGATGTTAAAAAATGGTGTTTATCTTACTAAAGCCACAATTAACAACAAAAAATATGATTCAATAACTAATGTTGGTGTCCACCCTAGTATTAGCAAATTAGATAAACCGATAATTGAAGTTCATATATTTGATGGTTTTGACTTTGATGTTGGTGATGAAATTTATTTAGAATTTGTATCTTTTATTCGAGATGAAAAACATTTTGAAAATGTTGATTTATTAAAAAAACAAGTGCTTTTTGATATTGATTTTGCAAAATCATATTTTAAGAAAAATCAACCTTGATACAACTTTTTATGTATTTACAAAAGAAATATATTTAGTATAATAAAATTAAAGGAAGACAAGAAACGCAATGAAAGGATAGACGTTTCTAGTTTAGAAAACGATATATATATTCATGCGTTTCTTCTCCTTATTAATTATGTCCAATTTTTGGATTTTTTTATTGCAATTAATCTATGATTAATGTAATATAGGCATTGCGACTTATTCTAAGATTAATGAATCCTCAACGTTAATCATGGAATAAGCTAAGAATTTAAAAGGAGGAAAAAATCATGGCACTTACTAAAGAAGAAATTCAAAATATAGTGACCGAATATGGTAAAAATCCAAAAGATAGTGGTTCTACTGATGTTCAAATTGCATTATTAACACATCAAATTAATCGCTTAACTGCTCATTTAAAAGAACACAAAAAAGACCATTCTTCTCGTCGTTCACTATTAGTTTTGGTAGGCAAAAGAAGAGCGTTATTAGATTATCTTGCCCGCACCGATCGTGAAGATTATTTAAGATTAATCGCTAAATTAGGCTTACGTAAATAAAATAAATAACCGCTTATGCGGTTTTTTTGTTAAAGGAGTTTAAAATTATGAAAAAAATAGTTCTATTTATTTTGATGTGTTTATCTCTTAGTGCTTGTAACACTAATAACATCTCATCTTCAATTACAACAACCACTAGTGAAGAACCTTCTTCAACTACGACAACTACCACAAGTGAAGAAATAGATTATTTAAAACAATATTATTCTTCATTTCAAGCTAACACAATTATTAAATCTTCTACTGAAGGAAGCGAAGATATATTTACATATTATCAATTGTATGTTGATGATACACATTTTACTTTTTCATCTTATCAAGACGCTAATTATTCAGTATTGACAAGACAAATTTTTTACGAATTAGAAGATAATAAAATAATTAATAAAACATTAAATATAAATAATGAAATAGTATCTAATCAAGATACAAATCGTTTTTTAACTGATGACTTTAATTTAATTGATAATTTTGGTTTACAAATTTATAAAGACGGCACTTATGATGTCACTAATAATGATGTCGGAGCGTTATTTAATAAATATCTTACTTATGATTTAGTAGGAACTTTAAGTGCAAAATCATATCAATTTATTTTAAGTAATAATACTTTAAAATATTTAAGTATTTATGAATCAAATGGTATTACTTTGACAATTGAGACAACTTTTTTAAGTAAAGAAGAAGAAAAAAGACAAATTATCAAACCTTTAAATAAAACAGAAATTAGTAATGATCTTGAATCGTTATTTACTAGATTAAAAGAAAATAATTACACGATTACAATTAAAGAAAATGAAAATATTGTCAAAACGTTATTAATAAATAACGATAAAATTTATGTTGATAATGTCACTACTAGCGATGATGGATATCGTAAAATTGAAAATGGCTACAATATTTTAAGTATTGATGATAATCAAAATGTTACTTTAGTAAATACGATTGAAGAAGATTTTAATACGCTCCTAGCAAATTTTAATTTTTCTAGCTCTATATTTATATCAAATGGAGAAAATATTATTTTACCAACATATATTGATAGAGACGCTTTAATCGATGAATTAACACTTTTAAATGTCAGCGATTTTATTTATAGTATCAACTTAAGTTTTTCATATGATGAAAATTCATTTACTATTTCTAGTGAATCATTTAATCAAAATGAATATAAAATAATATTTAACAATATTAATTCAACTGTTATTGATATTGATTTAGATGATTATGACACTAAGATGGGATGGGAAAATGAAAGTAGCGAACTATATTCTTTCATTGTTGATATGATTGGTGACATAAATTTATTACCATATTTAGATACCGGTTATGGCTATAATTATTATGATTATACCAGTGGAGTTGAACTTGATATTTGTTCTGAAGATGTTCCTGATAGTGAATTAGATAATTTATTTAATCAATATGAACAACTATTATTTGAAACTGGGTATAAAAAATTAACTAGTGATGAAATTGATGAATATGGAATATTTGTTTATGCTGATTCTAATGATGTCGCTAATGTGTATATGATTAATGATACTTTTGCAATCGAAGTTTATGCCTTTGGATCTGAAGGGATGTTTGCAGGCTTTAATTTATTCATTTACGCAATATAATTACTTATTTTAAAAAAAGAATTTTAATTGCTTTTATTAGATAAGACTTAACTAATAAAGGCAATTTTTTATTTATATTATTTAAATTCTTTATTAACTTATTCATATATCAAACAATATTCTAGGCAAAGCCTAGTTTCTATTTTTCTTTTTATTATAACGTGATATAATCTTAACGTATTAATTAAGAAAGAGAGAAAAAGTAAATGAAAAATGTATTCGAATTAGAGTTCGAAGGAAAGAAATTTGTTGTTGAAACAGGTGAAATTGCAAAACAAGCAGATGGTGCTGTTTTAGTGCGTTATAATGAAACTGTTGTTCTTTCCACTGTATGTGCAAGTGATTTACCAAAAGAAGGCGATTTTTTCCCATTAACTGTTCAATATGAAGAAAAACAATACGCTGTTGGTAAAATTCCTGGCTCATTTTTAAGACGTGAAGGTCGTGCAGGTGAACACGCGACTCTTACAGCAAGATTAATCGATCGTCCAATTAGACCAATGTTTGCCGAAGGATTTAGAAACGAAGTTCAAATTATCAATACCGTTATGAGTGTTGATCCAGACGCTAGTAGTGAAATGGCTGCGATGCTTGGCTCAAGTTTAGCCTTGTGTATCAGCGATATTCCATTTGATGGACCTATTGCAGGTGTCCAAGTTGGCCGTGTTGATGGAAAATTTATTATTAATCCTAGTGTTGAAGAAAATGAGAAAAGTGATATTAAATTAACTGTCGCAGGCACTAAAGATGCGATTAATATGGTTGAAGCTGGTGCAGATCAAGTCAGTGAAGATGATATGCTTGATGCTTTAATGTTTGGCCATGAAGCAATTAAAAAATTATGTGATTGGCAAATTGAAATTGCTTCAAAAATAGGAAAACCAAAACGTGAAATTGAATTATATAAAATTGATGAAGAAATTGAAAATGACGTTACTTTAAGAAGCAAAGAAAGACTTTGCAAAGCTATTTCTATTTTTGACAAATTAGAAAGACAAGACGCTATCGATGCCATTGAAAATGAAATATTAGATGATTATGATTCTAGGAAATATGAAGATGAAAAAACTCATCAAAAAACTATGTCGATGGTGAAACAAGTTTTAGAAGGACTTGTCGCTAGTGAAGTAAGAAGATTAATTACTGAAGAAAAAATTAGACCAGATGGACGTAAAGTTGATGAAATTCGTCCTTTAGATGCTCAAATTGATTTACTTCCACGCACTCATGGAAGTGCCATGTTTACCCGTGGACAAACCCAAGTTATTTCAATCACAACTTTAGGGGCAAAATCCGATGAACAAATTTTAGATTCATTAAATGGAGAAGAAACAAAACGTTGGATGCATCATTATAATTTCCCACCATTCTCTGTTGGAGAAGTTGGTCGTATGGGTTCTCCTGGTCGTCGTGAAATTGGTCATGGCGCTCTTGGTGAACGAGCACTTTCTTATGTCTTACCAAGTGTGGAAGAATTCCCTTATACAATTAGATGTGTCGCGGAAGTAGTTGAAAGTAATGGTAGTTCTTCTCAAGCTAGTATATGTGCTTCTTGTATGTCTTTAATGGCGGCAGGTGTCCCTATTAAAGAAATGGTTTCTGGTATTGCAATGGGATTAATTTCTTCTGGACCATTAGATGGGAAACATCCTTACACTATTTTAACTGATATTCAAGGATTAGAAGACCATTTTGGTGATATGGACTTTAAAGTTGCAGGAACTAAAAATGGAATTACAGCCTTACAAATGGATATTAAAATTAAAGGTGTAACTCGTGAAGTATTAAAAGAAGCTTTAACACAAGCTCATGAAGCTCGTGCAAAAATTAGAGAAGTTATGGCTAAAGCAATCGATAAACCTAGACCAGATGTATCTAAATATGCACCTAAGATGGATACATTTAAAATTGAACCAGACAAGATTAAAGATGTTATCGGAACTGGTGGTAAAGTTATTAACGATATTATTGCCCAATGTGATCAATGCAAAATTGATATTGAAGATGATGGTCAAGTAACTATTTATCACATGGATCGTGATGTTATAAATAAAGCTAAACAAATGATTATTGACATTGTTAAAGAAGCACAGGTAGGTGAAATCTACGAAGGTCTTGTCACTAGAGTAGAAGATTATGGTGCTTTTGTACGTTTGTTTGGTAATTGCGAAGGTTTATGCCATGTATCTAGATTAGGATGGGGCTATATTGAAAAAGCTAGCGATGTTGTTAAAGTTGGTCAAACTTTAAAAGTTAAAGTTATTGAAATTGACGAACACGGAAAAGTTAAAGTTAGCCATAAAGAATTTTTAGAAAAGCCTACTGAAGATAACAAAGAAGAATTTAAAAACAAAAAGCTAGGTAATTTCTTAAAAGGGCATAAAAAATAAATTTTATCAATTAATAAATCCTATGCAAAAACATAGGATTTATTTTTAAAAGTCTGCAAAAACTTAATATTTTTTAAGATTAAGAATTAAAAAAACATCTATATTTGTCATAATAACAATATTTATTTATAATAAATAAGAAAAGGAATTGATTTTTATGCAACAAAATATTAAAAAAGCTGTTATCCCATGTGCAGGTTTAGGAACTAGATTTTTGCCTGCTACTAAAGCGATGGCTAAAGAAATGCTTCCAATTGTTGATATTCCTACTTTACAATATCAAATTAAAGAAGCTATTGATGCCGGTTTAGAAGAAATTATATTGATTATAAGCGACGCTAAAGAGGAAATTAAAAAACATTTTTCTCGTGATGAAAATTTTGAAAATTATTTAATCGAAAAAGGAAAACAAGAAGAAGCAAATTTAATTAAGCAATTATCGACCATGGCGAAAATTACTTATGTTGTTCAAAAAGAACAAAAAGGTTTAGGACATGCGATATTGTGCTGTAAAGAAGTCATTAAAGATGAACCATTTGTTGTTATATTAGGAGATGATTTAATTATTAATGAAAAAGGCGATAATGTTTCAAAACAAATGATAGATATTTATCGTGAAAAACATTGCCCAATTATTGGTTGTCAAAATGTTAAGGAAAGCGAAGTTAGTAAATATGGTATCATGTCTTTAAAAGGAAAGATGGAAAATCGTATCGGTTATTTATTAGATATGGTTGAAAAACCAAAATTAGAAGAAGCACCTTCACATTTAGCGTGTTTAGGAAGATATTTATTAACTAGCGATATTTTCAAAATATTAGAAAATACCAAACCTGGTAAGGGTGGTGAAATTCAATTGACAGATGCGATTAAAAGTTGGTGTAAATATCAAGATGTTATTGTTTATGATTTTATTGGTCGAAGATATGATGTTGGCGATAAATATGGGTATGTAGAAGCTGTGATAGATTTTGCTTTAAAACGCGATGATATGAAAGAAAAAGTCTTAAATCATATTAAAGAAATATTATCTAAAAAGGAATAAGATATGTTTGATATTGTTATTATTGGCGCTGGAATAGTTGGTGCTATGTTAGCTAGAAAATTATCACAATACGAATTAAAAATTTTGGTAATTGAAAAAGAAAATGATGTTGCAAATGTCACAACCATGGCTAATAGTGCGATTATTCATAGCGGCTATGACCCATTACCAAATTCATTAAAAGCTAAATTAAATGTCTTAGGAAATAAGCAATTTGATGAAATTGCAAAACAATTAGATGTTAAATTTTCTCGTATTGGTTCTTTAACTTTAGCTTTTGATGAAAAACAATTAGAAACATTGAAAGAACTTCAACAAAGAGGAAAAGAAAATCAGGTTGAAACATTTATTTTAAATAAAGAAGAAACTTTAAAAATAGAACCTAATATTAATGATAATGTCATAGGATCTTTATTTGCTCCTACTGCGGGAATTATAGACCCTTTTAATTTGTGTGTTCATGCGATGGAAAACGCCTGTGAAAATGGGGTAATTCTTCATTTAGAAGAAGAAGTTATTGATATAAAAAAAGAAGATAATAACTTTAAAATAATTACAAATAAAGATGAATATTTAACTTCTATCGTTATTAATGCATCAGGATATAACGCTGATGATATTGCTAAAAAAGTTGAAGATATTGACTGGTCAATAAATCCAAGAAAAGGACAATATTTTGTTTTAGATCATTTTGATGATAATTTTGTTAATCATGTTATATTCCCACTTCCAAGTGAAAAGGGTAAGGGTGTCTTAGTAAGTAAGACAACATCTAATAATTATATTGTTGGTCCTAGTAGTGAACCTTGTTTAAAAGATGATTTTTCTTGCGATAAATTAACTTTAGATAATGTAAGAAATAGCGCTAAAGAGATGGTTAAAAATATTCCTTTTAATCAAACTATTAGAATTTTTTCTGGTATTAGAGCTACTTCTTCACGACATGATTTTATTATCGAACCAGCAAAAAAATATCCTAATTTTATTAATATTGCTGGTATAGAATCACCTGGTTTAGTTTCTTCACCCGCGATAGCGGATTATGTTATTACAAATTATATTTCTAAATTGATTAATCTTGTTCCTAATAAAAATTTTAATCCATATGTTAGACCTTATGTTCACTTTTTAGATTTAAGCATAGAAAAACAAAACGAATTGATTAAAAAAGATAAAGATTTTTCAAAATTAATTTGTAACTGTGAAAAAGTTACCTTGGGTGAGATAAAAGATGTTTTAAATCGCTATGTTAAACCATCAACTTTAAAAGGTGTTAAAAAAAGAACTAGAGCAGGATTTGGCAAATGTCAAAGCGGATTTTGTCAATCTAATATAATTGATATTTTATCTACTTTTTATCAAGTTGATAAAACTAAAATTTTATATGATAAAATCAATTCTAATATTTTATTTTATAAGACAAAGGTAGGAGAAAATAATGATTAATTGTCAGTTGGTTATTATCGGTGGTGGTTCAGCTGGCATGGCCAGTGCTTTAAAAGCCTATCAAGAAGGTATTAAAGATATTATTATCATTGAAAAAGATGATAAATTAGGCGGAATTTTAAATCAATGTATTCATGATGGTTTTGGTTTAGATTTATTTAAAGAAGAATTATCTGGACCAGAATATGCTTATCGTTTCATTCAAGAAATTGAAAAATTGAATATTAGATGTTTTCTTTCAACATTTATTTTAGGAATTGATAATGATTTTAATATTAAAATTTTAAACAAAGATGGGGTAGAAATTATTAAAGCCCACGCGATAATTTTTGCTGCTGGATGCTATGAAAGAAATGCTGGTGCGATCAATCTTATGGGTGATAGACCTAGTGGTATTATGAGTGCTGGTACCGCTCAAAAATATTTAAATATTAAAGGATATATGCCTTCTAAGCGTGTTGTTATTTTAGGTAGCGGTGATATAGGCTTAATTACTGCTCGAAGAATGACACTTGAAGGCGCTGAAGTTTTAGCGGTTTTAGAAATAATGCCATATAGTAATGGATTAACTAGAAATATTAAACAATGTTTAGATGATTTTAATATCCCTTTATATCTTTCGACAACAGTTAAACAAGTGATTGGCAAATCACGTTTAGAAAAAGTAATCGCGTGCCGTGTAGATGAAAATGGCAATTTTATTGATGGAAGTGAAATAGAATTTGATTGTGATACACTTTTACTAAGTGTTGGCTTAATTCCTAATATTGGATTAATTAAAGATATGGGAATAAGATTTTCTTCTACTCGTGGTCCTGTTGTTGATGAATTACTTCAAACTGATAAAAAAGGATTGTTTGCATGTGGTAATTGCCTCCATGTCCACGATTTAGTCGATCATGTTACTAATGAAGGATATCTTGCTGGTTTAGGTGCTTCTTTATTTTTGAAAAATAAAATTAAAGAAAACTTAAATGTTGAAGTGATTGCTAAAAATTATGTTTCATATGTTGTTCCACAATATATCAACACAACATTATTAGATAATATTACTTTAAAATTTCGAGTCAAAAAGCCATTAAAAAATGTCAATATAGTCATTTCTGATGATAAAAGAATAATTAAACGTATTCCAAAGTTAACGCTTCTTCCTTCACAAA
The DNA here is from genome assembly GCA_944358865.1 of uncultured Bacilli bacterium. Lineage (GTDB taxonomy): Bacteria > Bacillota_I > Bacilli_A > RFN20 > CAG-826 > CAJOOD01. Next base: position 46,956 of record CALVRV010000006.1, read on the forward strand.
TGGAAAATATTGTTATTAAAACTTTGGACTTAGTTCAAAACAATGGTAAAATATACGTAGACATCGAGATGAAAATATGAAACAATTAACGTGCATTATTTGTCCGCGGGGTTGTCAATTAACGATTGATGATAACTTAAATGTAACTGGTAATTTTTGTAAACGAGGTCAAATATATGCCCTTGAAGAATTAACTAACCCTTCAAGAACGTTGACGACTACAATTCGAGTAAGAAATCGTAAAGATGTTTTAATTCCTGTCCGAACAAATAAAAAAGTACCTAAAGATAAATTGTTCGACATCATGCAAATTATTAATAAAACTACAGTTTTAGCACCTTGCCATATTAATGATGTGGCAATTAAAAATGTTTTAAATCTTGGTGTGGATATTATTTTTACTAGCGAAATTAAATAATTAACTAGTGTTTGTTAATATTTATAATTGACAATTTGGTTAGTTAGAAAGCGAGGAATTATGCTTGATTCCATTAAAGTATTTGCCCTTGGTGGCTTAGATGAATTAGGAAAAAATATGATTGTCGTTGAAGTTAATGACGATATCTTTATTTTAGATTGCGGTTTAAAATTTCCAAATAAAACCACACCTGGTATTGATTTTTTAATACCAAATCTTGATTATATTAAAAATAACGCTCATCGTGTTAAAGCTTATTTTATAAGTCATCCACATGACGAACAAATTGGAGCTTTACCATTTTTTTATGAATACGCTCCTGCTCCTGTTTATGTTACTAATTATGGTAAAACAGTTATAACTAGAAGAACAATTTTTGCTAACAAAAGATTAAATTATAATTTTATTGTTGTAAAACCAACATCTAGACATTTAGTTGCAGGACATGAAGTACAATTATTTCAAACTTGTCACAATGCCTATGATTCATTTGGTGTTGCTATTTTAACTAATCGTGGGTATGTCGTTTATTCAAGTGAATTTATTGTTGATTATGATACAAAATATAAATCATTTTTATTTGATTTACCTGCTTTAAGTAAAATTGCTGAAAAAGAAACTTTACTTTTAATGTGTGAATCTTTAGGTGCGACCTATGAAGGATATTGTTCGCCATCACATTGCTTTACAAATCACATTAAACAATATTTTAATAATAATCAGGGTAGGTTATTTGTTGGTGCTTTTTGGCAAAATAGCTTTAATTTGAATGAAATTTTGCAGTTATGTCTCGAAAATAATAAAAAAATTGTTTATTTTGATATGTTAACTAAATACATAATTGAAAATTTACAAGCTGATGGAATAATTAATATTCCAAAAGATAATTTGATTAATTATGAAGATGTTTTAAGATATCGAAGTCAAGATGAGGTCTTTATTATTTTAGGACACGGTGAAAATTTATTTGAAAAAATTCAACAACTTTGTCATAAAGAAAACGAAGATAAAAGAATATTTTTAAATGAAACTGATACCTTCTTATTATGCGCGCCACCAAGTGATAATTTAGAAGATTTATTTACCAAAACTGTTGATGAATTATTTAAAACTCATGCAAATGTCGTATATTTAAAAAGAAAAGACGCTGCCTCAATGCACGCGAGAAGTAATGATTTAAAAATGATGTTATCATTACTTAAACCAAAATATTATTTGCCAGTCAGAGGTAGTTATGTTCAATTATTAGCTAACGCTAAAATTGCTTTAGGCATGGGAATTGGTTTAAATCATACGAATGTTTTTGTTTTAGATAATGGTTCCGTTGTTAATTTTAAAAAGGATGAGATTCGACCAACTTTGGATAATAAAGAAAATATTGAAGCTAGTGAAGTCATTATTGATGGAATAGGTGTTGGTGATGTAAGTGAAGAGGTATTGCAAGAAAGAAACAAACTTTCTTATGGTGGAGTTGTTGTTATTGCAAGTTCGATTTCTTTATCAGAAAAAAAGATTATTACTAAACCAGATTGTCAAATGCGAGGTTTTGTTTTCGTAAAAGATGCTGAACCAATATTAAAATCAGTCACTAACATTTATATTGAAGAAGTTAATAATGCTTTAAAAAATAGCGATAAAGGATTTAATCGTAAGCAAGTTTACGAAGTAATTAAAGATCGAGTTTCAAAGGCAATTAGGCATCATTTAAGACGTGACCCTGTTGTCGTGCCTATCATTATTGAAACAGAATGACACTGATAAAATTAATCATTTTAAGACAGTGTATAAATTAGTAAAATAGACTATTTAAATATTTATATTTAATTTATATAATTTTATATATGGAAGAAACAAAAACTAAAAAACAAATTAAAAATATACCACCTAAAACAATTCAATTATTATTTGGATTATTTCTATGCTTAATATCTTTTATATTAGTAATGGATGTTGGCTATGTAGCAAGAACATTAAATTATCTTTTCTTTTTCTTTTTTGGATATGGGTGTTATTTAATATATTTATTAAATATATGTTTTGGAATTTATTTGATTTTATTAAGTAAAAAGAATATTATCAAACATAAAATTACACTTATCTGCGGTAGTGTTTTTGCTTATATTGGTATTTTATCAATATTAAGTTTATCTTTAGGCCGATATAATGTGACATTTGATAATTTTGATAGAAATTTTTTATCTGTTTTTTCTACATTTTATGAAAATTGTCACCTTCCATTTTTATTTAGTGGTGGTCATAGTTCTATTGGTGGCGGCAGTGTTGGCTATTTAATTGGGCAAATATTTAATTTAACAAATAATATCGTTTTATCATATTTTTTAGGTAGTCTATTAATATTTTTAGGGCTGATAACTATTTTCTTACCATATTTAATTACTTTAATTAAAAAAATTATTAAAGCTAACAAAGAAAAAAGAAGCCAATTAGAAAAACAATTTTATGAACAAAATCAGGATTTTAGTTTTGATAATATTAAAAAAGAAACTTCTAATGACTCGAAAAAAATTATCTTAAAAGATCATACAAGCGATTTAATAAAACAGGCTAAAATGACTTATCATGAACCTATTAAAAAAGAAGAAAATATAGTTAATAACAATCAATCAAATAACAAACAAAGTATTGATAATTTATATTTTAATAATGTGAATTATCAAAAAGTTGGTGGACTTAGCCGCGCTCATTATTATGGTGATGGAAGAATTTTAAATAATGATATCAACAAAGAAAATCTTGTCAGCGAGATGATTAAAAACGAACCAAAAGAAGAAGAGATTAGACCGCAACGCGCTGAACAAATGACCTTTGATTTAAATATTGACGAAAAAGAAAATAATAAAAATGTCGCTACTAATAATCAATTAAAACAAGAAGAAATATTTACTGATTCATTTTTTGAAGATGATAAAGATGATTTAAATGAAATAGATTTCATAAATAATCAAAATAATAATTTAAACATGAATAGTCAAATCAGTCAGCCAATAAACACTAATGCTAGACCTGATGTGATGTCTAATAATACTATAAATATATCAAATGAAGAAACAAATACAGCCGATACAAATGACAATAAATATAGTCACAATGTTGTTTTTGAAGAAAAAGAAGAAAACAATTTTAAAAATATTCACACTATCTCATTTCAAAGACAAGAATACACTATGCCTGGTTTAGATTTATTAGAAGAATATGATAATAAAGAAAAAGAAAACATAAACAATCAACAAGCATTGACATATATGGGTGAGATTAATGAAGTTTTTAAAGATTTTAATGTCGGTGCAAAAACTACTACATATATTATCGGACCTAGCGTTACACAATTTGCAGTTGTTTATGAACCTGGTGTTTCTACTAAAAAAGTTTCATCCATCATCGATGATTTATCTATTCGTCTAGGAGGGGTATCTGCTAGATTTGAGCCAATCGTATTAGGGAAGCCTTATTCTGGATTACAGTTACCAAATGCTAAAATGGCTACCGTTGGTTTTAAAGAAGTTTTAGAAAAATTGCCACCTATTGAAGAGCATCCTCTAGCGGTTGCTTTTGGTAAAAATATTTCTGGTGATATTGTTTATGCTGATATTTGTGAATTCCCACACATGCTTGTAGCTGGTACAACTGGTAGCGGTAAATCTATTTATATCCACTCTGTTATTATGACTTTAATCATGAGAAATAATCCAAGTGATTTAAGATTAGTTATTGTCGATCCAAAAAAAGTAGAAATGAAGCAATATAAAAATATGCCTCACCTTTTATGTCCTATTATTGATGATCCAGAAAAAGCTGTTGTGGCACTTAATAAATTATGTGAAGAAATGGAATCTAGATATCAAGCTTTTGGTCAATATCAAGGTGTTACATCAATTTCACAATATAACAAAAAACGACGCGCGAATAATCAAGATACAATGCCATATATTGTTGTAATTTTAGACGAATACGCTGATTTAGTTGATCGTGCAAAAGATATTGCTCGTCCAGTTGTTTCTTTAGCGCAAAAATCACGTGCTTGTGGTATTCATTTAGTTATTTCTACTCAAAGACCTAGTACCAATGTTATTAATGGTGTTATTAAAGGCAATCTTCCTACTCACGTTGCTTTAACTACCGCTAGTAGTGTTGACTCTATTACTATTATTGGTGAAGGTGGAGCCGAAAAATTACTTGGAAAAGGTGACATGCTTGTTCAATCACCACTTATTAGTCGAAATGGTTGTGTTAGATTACAATCTTGTTTTGTTCAAAACGATGAAATTAGTCGTGTTGTCGATTCATTAAAACGTCAACTTAAAACAGAATATGATTCTGATTATCTTGATTTAGTTGATCATAGTAAAGATGAACCAATTACTAACATGCCTAATTTAAATAATAATGATAATTCTAAAGTTGATTCTCGTTATGAAGATGTTAAAAAAGCCGCTATGGCGGAAGAATATTTCTCGATTAGTAAAATTCAAAGAATGTTTGCTTTTGGCTTTGGACGTGCTGGACGTATTTTTAATCAACTTCAACAAGAAGGAATTGTCGCCTCAAGTGGAAACGCTAAAGGTTGTAAAGTTTTAGTACATGATGATTCTTATGGAATTTCTGTTGACAATGATTCTAATGAAGTGAGTTCAACAGAATCAATTAATGAATATATTTCTAATAGCGATAATAGTGATGGAGCCTATTAAGTTTATGCCTGTAGGTATTGATATTGTTCAAATTAATCGCATTGATATTTCTAATACACGTTTTATTAATAAAGTTTTATCTAAAAAAGAAATTGAATTGATGAATACTAAAATCAATAAACAGTCTTTTGTTGCTGGAAGGTTTGCAGCAAAAGAAGCATTTTTAAAAGCTAATAAATGTGGTATATTTGATATGGACTTAAATAAAATCGAAGTCCTTTATGATGAATTACATCAAAATCCTATTATATATTATGAAAATAAAAAATATGAAAACGTATCTATATCACATGAAAAGGAGTATGCGATTGCAATCGTTATAATTTAATTATGAATCAATCTTATTTTTGTGCAAAACTATCATCTTTAAACACTATTTCAATTATGATTTTTACTGATTTAACAAAAAAAAGTGATGATATTCGCTTTTTATTAGTTAAAGATTTTAAAATTATCGATAGTATTATTCCAAGCAAGCAGACATCGATGAATAATGTTTACTTTTTTGAAATTCGTTTAAAAGACGAATTTGAATTTGGACATTTTTATGAGATTTTTATTCCTAATTTTGGTTCGGTCTCTGTTGATGTCAGTGATGCGATATATTTTGATGATTTTGATAAAAAATTTTATTATGATGGAAATGATTTAGGTGCGACATATAAAAAAGAGGAAACTTCTTTTGCTATTTGGGCTCCTCTTGCGTGCCATGTTTCTTTGCTTGTTTATTATAAAAAGGGACTTTTAAGTTATGATATGACACGTTGTGAAAAGGGTGTTTATCGTATAACTGTTAAGGGTGATTTAGAAAATGTTAGCTATCAATATGTTGTAACTAATTCTGGTGTTTCTAGACGAGTTAATGATCCATATGGAAAAGGATTAACTTTAAATAGTGAAAAAAGCGCGGTTGTTGATTTAGAAAAAATTAAAAATGAATATCCTAATATAAATTCTAATTTAAATAAAACAATAAACGATGCTTTTATTTATGAATTAAATATTCGTGATTTTACCATTGATGAAAATACAAATATTAAAAACAAAGGCAAATATCTTGGTTTAATTGAAGAAAATCGTAAAACTAAAAATGGTAATCCAGCTGGACTAGATTATTTAAAATTTTTAAATGTTAGCCATGTGCAATTACTTCCAATCTTAGATTTTGGAAATGTTTTAGATGATAATCCAAATAAAATTTATAACTGGGGATATGATGTTACTTCATTTTTCTCTTTAGAAGGATCATATTCATTAAAACCTGAAGTTCCAAGTCAAAGAATAAAAGAATTTAAACAAGTTGTTAATAAGCTTCATAAAAATAATATCGGCGTCATTTTAGATGTTGTATATAACCATATTTTTAGTTATGAAGGAAGCGATTTAGAAAAAATTTTACCGGGATATTATTTTAGAAAAAATGGGCATGGTCGTATTATTAACGGCTCAGGATGCGGAAATGATGTCGCTAGTGAAAAACTTATGGTAAGAAAAATGATCGCGGATTCATTATGCTATCTTGTTAGTATGTTTGATGTCGATGGTTTTAGATTTGATCTATTGGGTTTATTAGATATTGAAACAATTGAATACGCTAAAAAGCGCGTTAGTCAAATTAAAGATAATGTATTCTTTTATGGAGAAGGTTGGGCTATTCCTACTGGACTTAAAAGTGAAGACCAAGCAACAATATTAAATTCTTTTAAAATGCCAAATATTGGGTTTTTTAACGATTCTTTCCGCGATATTTTAAAAGGATCGACATTTGATAATGGTGCGAAAGGATATTTTAATGGCGATTATTCTTATGTTGATGGAATGTATTTTGCTATGCTTGGGTCTTGCGTTGATTATACTTTCCCAAAAAGATTTGCTACACCTAGCCAATCAATTAATTATGCAGAATGCCACGATAACGGCACACTTTATGATAAATTGTTATTTACAAATTCTGAAGAAGATGAAACTAGTCGACTTGATCGAATTAAATTTGCAAATTCTTTGATTGCATTTTCTTTTGGAGTGCCTTTTATTCACATGGGTCAAGAAATTGGCTTATCTAAATTTATGCAAGATAATACTTACAATATGGGTGATGCCTATAATAAAATGGATTATTCTATACTAGATAAACGCTTTGAAATGGCTAAGTATTTAAAAGAATTAATAAATTTTAGAAATAATATGTCGTTTTTAAAAACAAATGATCCAAAAATCATCGAAAATATTTATAAATATGAAAAATTAGAAGATGGTGGATTTAAATTACAAATTAATAATATTGATAATAATAACCACGAAGGATTAATTTTAGTTAATCCATCTGATAAAACTAAATATATACCATTAGATGATTATTATCGTATTATTTTTACTAAAAATGGTTTTAGTTCAAAAGAAGAATTATATGTTAAAAATTTGACTCAATCTCCATTTTCTATAGTTTGGTTGGTGAAAAAATAATGTCAGCGGTAAAAAGATATTTTAAACCATTATTTACCGCCGCGCCATCAATATTATGGGCTTATTTTTCTTGGATGAAATATTATAGCTTACATCCAAATAAAAAAGATATTTCATATCGTTATAGAAAACTACATAAATTGATCGCTAAAGTTACTGATTACTTAAATGGTCAAATTATTGTTGAAGGTTTAGAAAATGTTAATAATATCGATACCAATTTTTGTTTAATTGGAAATCATATTTCAGATTTTGATCCTTTAGCTATCATGACTATTTTTGAAAAGCCGGTTACTTTTGTTGGAAAAATTGAAACATTAAAATATCCTTTTATTGGCACTGCATTAAAATCAATTTCTGGTGCATTTATTAAAAGAGATGATTTAAAACAAACTTTAAAAGTGATGATGCGTGTTCAAAAAGAAATGGAAGAAGAGAAAAAGAATTGGTGTATTTTTGCTGAAGGCACTCGTTTAAAAGATTCATCGTTAAAAATTGCTGATATGCATCCTGGTACATTTCGTGTTCCTATGAAAGCCAAAATACCAATTGTACCTTTTGCAATTATCGGAAGTGATCGTATTTTTAAAAGCAAACCTATTTATAAAAAATATCCTATCCATATAAAATTTTTAAAACCTATCACTTATGATGAATATAAAGATTTATCTACTGAAGAAATAGCAAAATACGTCCAAGCCCAAATACAAAAAACTATTAGCTTTGATTTAAGAAGAAAAGATTTTGATTTGATGAAAAAAATCAATGGCAATAAATATAATCCGTTATAATTGTTAAATTATAAAATAATTTATAGCAATAAAAAAACTGTTCAATTTTGAATCTTGAACAGTTTTTATTTTAATAATTATTAAGCAGCAGTAGCAGGTGTGAATACTTGCTCAGTAATAAGTGATTCATCAAAGACATAAACATCAAATTCTAAGCTAAAGACGCCTGTACCATAACGACCAGAAAGTCCACTTAATAAGACTAATTCATTGGTTGTTTCGTTAAATGCGACATCAGCAGGGAATTCATTGCCTTGAGAATCTTCCATCATAAATAAACTAGAAGTACCTAAAACAAAGCCAGTGCTTTCATCAAGAATTAATTCTTGGAATACATCAAATGCTTCACGTAAAGTTGCTAAAGTTGCTTCTTGAGTAGCATCATTTGTATAGTAGTAGTTTGCAAATGATTCTTGAATGATAGCGATATCTTGATTTAAATAAGCACCTTCATTACGACGGTTTAATGTACTTTGTTGACCAAGTTCAACACCTTCCATTGGTAATGAATCTAATGAAGCAGGAAGTGCAGAGTCAAATGTAGTGCCTTCTGCTAAACCAAGATTAATTGAACCATCAGTGACATAAGAATTAATAACATCTTCATAGGCAACAACTACTTCTTGTAAGTTAGAACCAGTAAAGATAGTTGGATTTTCAGTTTGTAAATAAAGAATTACATAGCCAGGTGCCTCTTGAACACCAAGAACAAGTGAAGATTTTTCACTATAGAATTCAGCATAACCAGTATCGGTAGAACCTGGGATCATGCCTTCAATAGAAGTAAATAAAGCGACATAGTCTTCAAATACTGTTGTTTCTTGAGGTTCTTCTAAAGAGGTAGATGTATAGGAAGTATTGTAGGTGTATGCGTTAACACTGACAAGATAACCACCTTGGCTACCACCATAACTAGTATCATCAACAACATAAGAATAGACATCTTCATTACCTAAATCAGCTGGAATATAATCAGATTCAGGTGATAAGAAGAATGATGACATAGATTGAGATAATTTGCTACCAGCACCTTCTCCTTTAAAAACATAGCCAGCATTAGCATAATCTTCAGCGCTCATAGAATAGCAAAAATCTAATGATAAATCGCTAAATAAGAAACCAGCTTGACCATTTTTCCAATGGAATAAGAAATAACCATCAATTAAATCGCCTTCTTGTAATGAAGCATATGTTTGGTTAAATAATAAAACTTCACGAGCAGTTAAGTTACCAGGAACGTAAACTGGCATAACAAAATAATTAAATGGGTTGCCTGTTTCGGCAGAATTGTCGTGGTCTTCACCAGGGAATGTGACATAAAAAGTTTTGCTTTCGCCAACTTTTAATGTACCAGGAGCACTAGTTAGTTCTAATGTGGCACCAAATGGTGCGCCACTTAATAATCTAGTGCCAAAAATTTCAAAACTAGCACGGTTAACAGCGTAATAATAAAAGTTTGGTACGCCATCACTAGTTTTTGTCGCGGTAGCGTTTTCTAAGACTACTCTGTCTTCAAAAGTACCGACATAACCAGTAACATCAAGAATGTTACCTAATTCATAGTCATCTTCATTTTCAACAAAAATTTGAATTGGGTCTAATGTTTGATCTTGTTGCATAACATATAAACCGCCATCAATTTTGCTTAAGACGATGACATCTTCAAATGTAACCCAGTCGCCTTGATTTTGCGCTTGGTTTGTTTGGCTATTCCAACTTAAGACGTCGATAACTGAAACTACTTCAGGTGCATCAGGTTGAGAGGAAGTATCTGAACCTGTTGTTGTACCATTTGAGCTAGAAACGTCAGTAGGTTGGCATCCAGCGAGTCCGACAGCGCTTAATGCAGCTACGGCTAAGGTTAGAAATATTTTTTTCTTCATCTTTCTTTCTCCTTTCAAAATAAAGAATGCATACATTTTATAATTTATACTAAATTATTACAAGTTTTATTTAAAAATTATAAAAATTGTTAAGTGACAATGTCAATGCAACTCTAACTGTTTTATAACTACTTTTTCTTTTTTATATAATATTTTTGTCTTC
>CALVRV010000007.1 GCA_944358865.1 uncultured Bacilli bacterium
ATTGAATTAAAAGATGAATTTGTTAAAATAAGAAACGAGCAAGGACTAAAAAGTCTCACATCAATTGAAAGTTAACACTTAAAAATATACATTTTTAAAAAAATCGGTATTTTTTATTCTCTTTAAAATGGTAAAATTAAATTATTATAAGAGGTTTAGATATGAAACAAAAAATTTTATCCATGCTCTTGTTAGCTATGATAGCTATACCTTTGATAAGCTGTCAAGATAATGAGACTTCTTCATCGATCCCTGATCCTTCAACTACTACTAGTGAAGATATTGGCGGTCATGGTGGACTTCCAACTGATATTGAATATTTGGATGAACCATCAATTATGATTCATTACCAAAGAAATGATGAAAATTATTCTGACTGGGCATTATGGTTATGGGCTGATGGTCTAGATGGCCAAGAATACGCTTTTAATTATAGTGATGATTTTGGTGTTATTGCTTATTATGCTTTATCAACCTTTGGTGATAGTGTTCCAGAAGGACAATTAGGATTTATTATTAAAAGTGTTGGTACTTGGGACGCTAAAGACGTAGATTCTGATCGTTTTGTTGATTTTTCTGCTTTAGAAATTGATGATAATCAAATTTATCACATTTATTTATTAACTGGTGACGCTCACATTTATACCGATAGTAGTTTAACTTTTGCAGATGAATTAACTTCTGTTCGTTTTAATGAAACTGCTACTCAAATATCAATATCTGCAAATAAACAATTAAGCCATATTAAAGTATTAAAAGATGGTCTAACCATTCAAGAACAATCTGCTTATTCTAATAATGTTATTGTTTATTTATTAGAAGATTATACCTTTGATATTACAGCATTATATCAAGTAGAAGCGACATTTAGTGAAACAGGAATGACTCTTACTAAACAAGTTGATGCTTATTCTTATTATCGCGGTTCAGTTTTTGAAGAAACATACGCAGTTAGTGATGAAACAAAATTAGGTGCTTATGTTGATGAAAACACAAACAAAACACATTTTGCTGTTTGGTCACCATATGCAAAAGAGATTAAAGTTAATATTTATAATAACGGAACACCAACTTCTGTTTCACAAACATTAGGTGATGATACTAAATATTTATCATTAGATATGGAAAAAGCTAGTAATGGCTTATTTAGTGTAACTGTTGATGAAAGATTATACGATAAATATTATACCTATACAGTTATAAGTGGCACTTATCCAGAAGGAAAAGAAATTGTTGATCCATATGCATATGGTGCAGGTGTCAATGGTTTAAGAGGATTAATTGTTGATTTTGATAAAACTAATCCAACTGGTTGGGAAAATGTTATTCCACATAATTATGATCGTAAAGAACTAGTGGTATATGAAACTCATGTTAGTGACATTACTAGTTCTAAAACTTGGCAGGGCAGTGAAACTAACCGTTATAAATTCCTTGGTCTAATCGAAGAAAATACTACTTATACTCAAGATAATACAACTGTTAAAACTGGTTTTGATCATATTAAAGAACTAGGTGTTAACGCTGTACAATTACTTCCTATATTTGATCAAGCTAATGATGAAACTTCTATGACATTTAACTGGGGATATAATCCACTAAATTATAATGTTTTAGAAGGTTCGTATTCTTCTAATCCATATGATGGTTATGCAAGAATTAAAGAATTTAAACAAGTTGTTCAAGCATTTAATGAAGCAGGAATTAATGTCATTATGGATGTTGTTTATAATCATACATCTGGTTTAGTTGGTTCTAATTTTGATGTTTTAATGCCTGGATATTATTATCGTTATACAAATGAGGGAATCGCTAGTAATGGATCAGGATGTGGCAATGAAACTGCTAGTGAAATGCCTATGTATTCTAGATTTATGAAAGATTCGACAGAATTCTTAGCTAGTGAATATAAATTAGGTGGATACCGTTTTGACTTAATGGGTCTTCATGACTTAGATACAATGAATGAATTAGTTAGTAATTTAAAAACTGTTAATGAAAACATTGTTGTTTATGGTGAACCTTGGACAGCAGGAACGACTACACTTTCTTCTTCTAAACAATCTGTTCAAGCTAATGGTAACAAGTATGAAGGATTTGGCCAATTTAACGATCAAATGCGTGATGCTTTAATAAAAGGTGGTTTAAGTAGTGACGAACAAGTTGGTTGGGTCACCTCCAATAGTGCTGGTACTGCAAGCGATGTATCAAAAATTATTGCAGGTGTTAAAGGTATCACTCAAGCGGGTGTCTCAATTACCGATCCAGACAAAACTGTTAATTATGTAACATGTCATGATAACTATACTTTATATGATAGGATTCACGCTGCTGGTGTTAGTGAAAATGTTGATAAGATGGCAACACTTGCTAATGCAGTGGTATTAACTAGCCAAGGCACAACATTTATTCTTGCTGGTGAAGAAATTTTAAGAAGCAAGCAAGGAGATAAAAATTCTTTTGAATCTGGTTATGAAATTAATGAATTAGATTATTCAAGAAAAATTACTTATAAAGATGTCTTTAATAATTACAAAGATCTCATTAACTTTAAAATCACAAATGATGCATTGCATTTAAATGAACAAGAAGTTAATGAAAATGTTGATGTTGAATCCATTAATTTTGATACCGCATTTAAAATTACAATTAATGATGTTACTAACAATCAAGAAATTGTTATTTATCACGCTAATGGTGCAGCTAAAGATATTCCATTAGATTTAGATGGATACAATATTGTTATTGACACTCTTAATCAAACCGATCATAGCAAATTAAACGCTTATCAAACCATTATTACTGTTAAATAATAAAAAAATAAAAATAAAGCATTTTTGCAATAAAATTGTTCAATTTTGTAGCGATTTTAAAAAATAATCTCTATTTAATTAACTAAAACTATTTAAAAACTGTTAAATCCTGCGGGGTTATAAAAGCATGGGTTAACGCTCGTGCTTTTTCTTATATGAAGATATTAAAAACTTATTCTTTTTTAAACAAATACAAATTGTCTTATAAGCAATATATAAAAAATAACATTATTTATTTAATAGTATTTTTAAAATAAAAAGCATTTAAAAAGACCCAATTTTTTTGAGTCTTATTTATAAAAATTTTTTTATTTTTTAATGATGAAACTTATCCAATCATTACCACGATTTAATGTGTCTTTACTAATATGGATATCAACAATATTTAAATTATATTTCGCTAATTTTTCTTTAGTTAAGTAAGTATAATATCTTTCCGCAATATAGCCTTCATAATCTCCATATTTAAAAGAACAATAGGCAACCCCATCATCTTTTAACAAAGATAAGATTTTGTTAAATACCTTGTCTAAATCTTGACTTGGGAAATGAATCAATGAAGAGCAAGCCCAAATACCATCGAATTTTTCATCATCTTCAAATTCCATAATATTAGCTTTTTTACAATTTAACCCTAAATCTTTCGCGTGATTAATAAATTCATCTTCAATATCGATTCCTAAGACATCATATCCACGATTTTTAAAATAGAGTAAATCTCTTGCTGAACCAAAGCCAATTTCTAAAATACGTCCTTGTGGTTTTAAATGATGTAAATAAAAGCGATATTCATTACTCATATCCGCTTGGAAGGTCGCTTTTATATATTCCTGCGGATTTAACGTATAAAAGTTTTCCATGTATTTATTATAAAACAAGTTTTAAAAAGTAAATAGCAAATTTCTTCTTAAGGGATTACACTTAAATTGATTCTCAAATAATAATTTATATTTCTTAGTATGAACATATTTGTTAATATATACTATCCTAAAGGAGAAGATAGAAATGAAAAAGAAACAAATTTATCCAATATTAGCCCTTGTTATGTTATCAGTGGTTTCATTAACTAGTTGTAATTTTATCACTAATAGTTCTTCTAGTAATGATTTAGTTAGTTCATCTACTACCTCAACCACTAGTGATACTAGTTCTAATTTTTCTACAACTAGTAGTTCATCTACTACTACAACAACAACGACAACAACTACAACAATAACAACTTCAAACCCAACCCCTCCTAAAGAATTAGTCAGTGTCTCTTTAACTTTAAATAATGATAATTATTATGTTGGTCAATCTTATAATGGTATGTTAGATATAACTATTTTTGCTAATTATAGTGATAATAGTAGTGTAGATATTACTCAAGATATTAATAATTTAGAAACTTATGTAGTAGATACAAGTGATTCACATCAAATTTCTGGAATGTCAATTCTACATTCTTCTGGCTATTATAATGGTTTTATTTCTTTTTCATATTTAAATGAAAATTATGATTTTAATGAAACATTCTTTCTTCAATCCTTATTAGACAATGAAAATAAAACTATAACTAGTATTGAAATTCTTAATTATGATAGTAATCCTAGTATAGGAAGTGTGTATAACAAAGAAAGCTTAGATTTAAAAATTGTTTTTGATAATGATACTGAAGGATATGAATTAATTAAATACAACGATAATTTATCTTCTCGATTAAATTTAATATTAAATTTAGGTAATGGCGATATTAATTTAATTGATAATCCTTTAAATGCATCATCAGATACATATTATTTATATGTTGAAGATAGCATTACTAAAATTAAAAGTACCACTGTTACATTTACAATTAGTGGCGGTGGATTTGTTAAATTAGAAAATGTCAGTATTGTCGCTAGTGATGTTGATAGCGGATACGCTCCTAGTTTGGGAGACGTAAAAATTTTAGTTATTCCTATTCATTTAAATCGTGGGAATAGCTCAATAACTGCTTTAAGTTTTAATAATAGTGATCTAACTAGATTAAATAAATTATATTTTGGTTCAAATCTTGATGCACAAGATGAAGACTGGCCCTTTTCCTTTAAAGATTATTATGAAACTGCTTCCTTTGATCAAATGAGTATTTCTGGTATGGTTAGTGAAGTATATTATGAGGAACAATATACGATTTATAGTGTTAATAACGATCAAAGCATGGAGTCATTATATAATGTGTTTTCTAATGCTTTAGATTTTGTCTATCAAAGTCATAGCGATATCGACTGGTCTAGTTATGACATTAACAATGATGGCTATATTGATAACGTTCATTTTATTAATAATGCAGGAAATGGAGTTGAGTGGTCGGATGTTTTATGGCCTCATATGTCACAAGCAAATATTCAACCAACTAATAATAGATTAGGAATAAATGTTTATAGCATGTCACAATTAACATCTTTTGATGATGGAATTTCTACTGCAGTGCACGAACAAGGTCATATTTTTGGTCTAATGGATTATTATGATTACACGAGTTCTAGTGAAGGTGGATTTGTTGACTATATTGGTTATGCTGATATGCAATCTGGCAATGCCTTTGATTGGAATTCTTATTCTAAACTAAGTATGGGATGGATTGAGCCATATGTTATTGATGGCACAAAAGATAGTGTTACTATTACTTTACAAGCCGCATCTTTAAATGGTGATTGTTTAATTATACCCGCTAATTATGGGACTTTTAATGGCTCGGCTTTTGATGAATATTTTCTTATTGAATTATTTTCACCTTATAACAACAATGAATTTGATTGGTATATGTGGGATAATCAACTAGGCTCATCATATAGTAGTGTTGATTCTTCTTTTTCTGGTTTAGGTGATTATGGAGTAAGAATGTATCATGTAAATTCTACTTTATATGAATTTACTAACGCTCAATTTATGTCAGATTGGTATAGTTACTATATGTATTTTGATGAGAAAATAAAAATTAATACCAAAGAAGAATTATTGCAAGCCTATAATTCATCAACAAGTTATGCTGGTTTATTTATTACAAATTCTTCTAATTCTAGTGATTATCTTGGATTTAATGTTGATGATCCAATTATTGAAGATAGTAAATTATTAACTATTATTCAGGCTAAAAATGAAAATACTTTTGCAAGCGAAACATCATATTATTATGACGATCATGTTTTAGATAGTGAGGACATGTTTCAAGAGGGAGACGTCTTTACTTTTGATGAGTATTCTCACTTTTTAAGTAAAGGTGATAGACACAATATAACCACTATGGATAACGGTGAAATATTCCCATATGAAATAATTTTTGATAAAATGAGTAAGGAAAGTGTTACCATTACAATTAATAAAGTTATTTAAGGAGGAATTTAACAATGAAAAGATGCCCTTATTGTAATAGTGAAAATTTAGATGACGCGACAATATGTCAAACCTGTGGTAGCAGTTTAACTAATGTCGCTGTTAGTCCAATGCCTTCTAATAATATTTCTAGCAAACCAACTTCTTCTAGTTCTAGTGCTGTCGGTTGGGGATTTTTAGGATTTTTTGTTCCTATTGCTGGTTTAATTTTATTTTTAGTTTGGCGAGATGATAGACCTGAAGATTCTAAAGCGGCTGGTATTGGTGCATTGGTTTCTGTAATTATTAGTGTCGTATTTTCTACATTGTTTACTATTTTTTATGTTTTAATTGCAGGCGGTGCTTTGGCTGCCTTGTTTGAATCATTAGAAAACGCTATGTCATCTACTAGTTTTTAATTAATATAATTAATTACAAATAATAAGAGCCATATAATGAATATATGGTTTTTATTTTATGCAAAAAGGTGCAATTAATGAATTAAATACTAAAAATTTTAAAGTCAATTTAATTTTTATATCTAATAGTTTTGTTTTTAATTGTGCTATCCAAATATTAGTAAAATAAAACTTGCTCTATGATAATTGCGGCGTCTTTAACAATCCTCATGTTATTATTAGAAAATCTAAATCTAATAAAGAACATTTTATATAATCAACAAACTTGGATTTATAATTTATTACCACTATACTATTTTAACATTGCTTTAGTGTGCTAATTTTATTAAAATAAATTTTAGTTAGTAAGTTTATTGCTTAGTGCATCTTAAAATTTTTGGAGAATTTAATTATGAATAGAAAATTTATTGTGGCTATGATCGCCTCGTTAATGGTTATAATTTTAAGCAGTTGTCAACTTGATAATATTTTTAAATCGTCTTCATCTAGCAATATACCTTCATCGAGTTCTAGTATTTTTGATACAAGTTCTACAACTAGTAGCGATTCATCTACTTCTAATAGCAGCACCACAACAAGTGAGCCACCAGTAGAACACGTTATTAAGATAACTCATAACAACCAATCTAATAGTTTGTATGTTGATGAAACATTACAGCTTTCCTTATTAGTGGATAATTTGCCATATGATGGTAATGATATGTATTGGTCTAGTAGTGATAATTCAATAGCTATAATTGATTCGACTGGTTTAGTAAGAGCTATAAAAGAAGGAAATGTTAACATAAGTGTTTCTTTATTTATCGACGAAAAATTATATGATGATAGCATCTCTTTAGAGATATTACATATACCTGTTTTGCCTACCTCTATTAGTTTAGACGTAGAATCAATTACTTTAAATATTGATGATACTTATCAACTAACACCGACAATTTATCCAGAAAACGCTGATAATAAATCTATTACTTATATAAGTAATGATACTGATATTGCTACTATTTCTAATGATGGTTTAATAACTGCTTTAAAAGGAGGAAAAACAAGCATAACAGCCACTACAATTAATGGCTTAACTGCTCAAGTTGAATTAGTTGTACATACTCCCGTTGTTTCTTTTGTTAATATTGATAGTGTAACATTAGATGTTGGTGATATAAAAACAATAACCGCAAACATTAGGAATTATGATAATGGCACATTAACTTATTCAAGCAGCAATAGTGAAATTGTTAGTGTTGATAGCCAAACTGGTCAAATAAAAGCTTTAAAACATGGAACCGCGACTATTAGCGCATCAATAACACTTAATTCTTTTACTTATAGTGATGAGTATGATGCTATTGTTAGAGACCCCAGCGAATATACCAGTGGTTTACAATTTACTATTTCAAGTGACGGGACATATTATAGTGTTACCGGTTATAATGGAGCAAATCATAACGTAACTATTCCTTCTATATATAATAATTTGTCAGTTGAAGAAATTGCTGATAAAGCTTTTTATAATAACGACACAATAAAAATTGTTAACATTCCATATAGTATAAAAACAATTGGAGTTCAGGCTTTTGGTGGAGGCTGTGATTATTTAGAAATTATAAACATCCCCTATAATAGTCAACTAACAACCATAAAAAAACAAGCATTTGAATTTTGTGACACACTACGCTCAATTAGAATTCCTAAAACTGTTTCAACTATAGAATTAAATGCATTCGGCAATTGCTTTTATGGTAAATTCACTATATATTGTGAAACAACTAGTAAACCTAGTGGTTGGGACGATTATTGGATGGGATATCCAAACATTTATGATTTGCCTATTATTTATTGGAATGCTAGTGGAATAGACAGAGATAACTTTGTTTATTTATATTCTTATGATAATTTAAGTAAAGAATATTATATAGAAATCACAGATTATATTAATGAATCTAATGTTGATTCGATTACAATTCCTCATACAATAAATAATTTTGTTGTTAAAAGTATTGGCTCGAGAGCTTTTGAAGATTGCAATAACATTAACTTTATTTTGTTTGAAGAAAATTGTGAAATTAATAATATTGGCGATTACGCATTTTTGGATTGCTATTTGTATTACATCATCATACCATCTAGTGTTCAAATTATAGGTGAAGGAGCTTTTGAAAATAGTTCTAGAGTTATATATTGTGAAGACTCTTCAATCCAAACTGGATGGCATGAAAATTGGAATTCTTCAAATATTTTAACTATTTTTAATTGTCATGATTTTGGAATATATAATGAAGAAAATTATTATTTTAATTATCTAATTGTAAATGATGATGTTGATGCTTACGCTGCTATTATTTCGTTTGGTTTAAATTCTCGGACAAGCCTTGACGTTATTATTCCTAGCGCTATAAATATTGACGGGGGTGATATTCCAGTTAAATTAATTAATGAATATCTTTTTTATGACTTTCCAGAATATATACAATCAGTTTTTATTCCCTCTAGCGTTGGAATTATTACTGGAAGGATATTTTCTTCACAATCTTTTAGCAAAATTTATTGTGAAATTTTAAGTGAAGCTGAAGGTTGGGATGATGAGTGGAATTATTATGATAATCCTGTTGTTTGGGGATATACAGGTATTAGCAGTTCAACTGATGAAAACCATAGTAACAATTACAATTTAGAATATAGCGTTTCTAAAGATTTTGATGGCAGTAAATATATAACTATTACAAAATGTAATGTCGATGAAGGCTATTATGTTTATGTAGATATCCCAGAATTATTCAATATAGACGGAGTGGATATTCCTGTTAAAATCATTGCTGAAAATTCTTTTTCAAACACAGATCAAATAAGAGGAGTTAATATACCTAGCAGTGTTACTATAATTAAAACTGAAGCTTTTCGAAACTGCAATTATATAAACTTTAAAATAGATTTTGCTGAAAATAGCAAATTAGAAATAATTGAAGATTATGCATTTGCTGGATGCAATTTAGAAAATACTTTTAACATTCCTAGCAGTGTAAAAAGTATAGGAAATTATGCATTTGCTGGATGCAATTTAGAAAATACTTTTAACATTCCTAGCAGTGTAAAAAGTATAGGAAATTATGCTTTTGAAGATTGCGATTTTGAAAATATATCGTTTGGTGAAAATAGCAAGCTAGAAACATTAGGAATAAACGCTTTTACTGACTGCAACAGTTTAACTAATGTTGAAATTCCGAAAGGTGTAAAAACAATTAATGCTTTTAATAGTTGTGATAATTTAGAAACTGTAACATTTGAAGAAGGAAGCCAACTTGAATCAATAGCGGGCTTTATGAATTGCTTAAATCTTAAAAATATTAGTATTCCTGACACTGTCAAAAGAATTGAAAATTCAGCTTTTGAATATTGCAGTTCTTTAACTCATGTTGTTTTTCCGTCTTCTCTTACTTATATAGGAGATCGTGCTTTTGATGGCTGTAATTTAAGTAGCTTAACGCTGCCTGAAGGACTTATTTATATAGGTGATTATGCATTTAGAAATAATAAAGATATTTCTTCTATAACAATTCCCAGTACTGTTACTTCAATCGGTTCTTATGCATTTTATAACTGTTCCAATTTACTTGTTTCTTTTAAAGATAATAGCAAATTGGAAACTATCGGTAATTATGCTTTTGCAAATTGTCTAGATTTGCGTAATATTTCTATTCCTAGTACTGTTACTTCAATCGGAGAAGGAGCTTTCAGTGGTTGTAGTAATCTAAAAAGAATTACATTTTCAGATGACAGTCAATTAGAAAATATTGGCACTAGAGCATTTGAAAATTGTAGCTCTTTAGAAGAAATTATTATTCCTGTAACTGTTACTTATATTGGCTATTATGCCTTTGATGGATGCAATAAATTATTTATTTTTACTAAATTGTCAAGAGCACCAATAAATTGGCTGTCAAGTTGGAATTCATCGTATAGACCAATTGTTTATGAATATTACAGTAAACTTAGCGCTAGTAGTGATTATTTATATGCGTTATGTCAAGATAAAGATGGTAATTTTTATATTACTATATATGGTTATACAGGCGATGAAGATGTGCTAAAGATTTCAAAATACATGTATGTTACCCTTGAAGAATATGGCAGAATAAGAGTACAAATTAAAGCAATTGCTGAAAATGCCTTTTATTATGCAAGCGGCTTTGAGGCAATATATATTCCAGACACCATAGTTGATATAGGTCGATATGGTATATATGGTTCTGGTTTTTTAACAATATATTGTGAAGTAGATAATAGACAATCAGGTTGGGATAGAGAATGGATTTCTTATAACTATGAATCAAAAGTTAAATGGGGATCTTTTATGACCGCATAATTTTAACAATTTGAATAAATATCTAAAATGTGATATGGCTTTTATACTCAACTATAATATTGTCTAAAGAAGTTATTAAATATGTTAAATGCTTTTTTAGTTATATAGTTATCACAAATAAATGCTTTAAAACAAAAAAGCAACTTCAAGAGTTTTTGAAGCAAACAAAGAATTATACGAATATAAGCAAAACGCTAAAACAAATTTATTGTCGGTCAAAGGAATCGAGATGAGCGTTAATAGGAGTTCACAGGTTGAGGATGTCTTTGGAATAATTAAGCAAGATATGAACTATGAAAGAATTAGACTAAGAGGATTGCAAAAGTATCAGCCAAAATAATGCTTGTTTGTTTAGGACATGTTATAAGAAAAACATTTGGTCTTATTGATGGCACAGGAAGCATTGAATATTGGAAGGCGCCTGAAGGCTTAAAACCAGAAATAATACCACAAAAAAATTAGAAAAAATAAAAAGGCTATTAAGTTTTTAATTTCTTAACAGCCCCTTATTTTGCAACCTTAATTAAAGATTACCACTTTTTAAGGACGTTACCTTCTTTATCTTTAAATGCACCGGCAAGAATCATAATCCAGTCGACAAAATTGCCAATACCGAAACATCCACCGGTAAATAACCATAAGATGCCAGTACCAATTTTACCAACATAGAAACGATGCACGCCTATCCATCCTAAAAAGAAAGATAAAAGGAAAGCAACAAGTCTTGATTTATTTGACTCTGTCATATATTAGTCCTCCATATATAAAAATTACCATATAAAAATATTTAAAGTCAACATTAAAGTTAGACTAATAATAAATAATTTGTTATAAAAAAACATTTAATTATTAATTAAAATTATTATAATAATTCATTGGGAGCTTGGTGAACAGGCTGAGAGGAGTTTAGTCTAACTCGACCATACCTGATCTAGGTAATGCTAGCGGAGGTGAATTTTATCCTTCGCAAATTGGAGGATTTTTTTATGAAATTAGAAAAATATCTTGGATTTGCAACAATTTTGTTGATAGTTGTTGTATCTATTTTTGGACAATTTGTAGTTTTTAATGATGTTAACTACACATTAATTGATGTATTAAGTGTTCCATTTGATTGGCCAATATTATTAATTATTCTTCCTTATGTTTTATTATTAGGGTCATTAATATTATTATTTTTTGTCAATAAATATAAATGGATTTCTTCACTTTGCTTATTGTTATTTGCTTTAGGAGGAATATTATTTTGCTTCGCTAATGGGTTTTATTGTTATTGTTTAGGCGTTGATGAATCTGAAGTATCACTTGGTGCGATGCCTATTATTTTAGCCATTATTAGTTTTGCACTTTGTTTATATAGCAACTCATTAGTGTTTAAAGAAAATGCTTTTAGTGTTTCTGATTTAGTTGAAATAGCAATTTTTATTGCTTTGGCTATTGTTATAGATCGTTTAGAATTTTTAAAAATTCGTGTTGTAGCAACTGGTGGATCAATTAATTTTGCCATGTTCCCTTTAATGATTATTGCAATAAGACATGGATTTATTAAAAGTTTTATCGCATGTGGAATAGTATATGGATTTACAACATGTCTTTTAGATGGATATGGTTTTATTTATTTCCCATTTGATTATTTATTAGGATTTGGCTCTGTTGCATTTCTTGGCTTATTTAGAAAATGGATATTACCAAGTAATGATAAAAAATTACGATTTAAAGGCATATTATTTTTAATCATAGGGACAATAATAATTATTGCAGGAAGAACAATAGCTAGTTCTATTTCTAGCATGGTCTATTATCAATATAGTTTATCTGCCGCGTTAATTTATAATTTAAGTTATATACCTGCTTCTTGTGGATTAAGTTTAGTTATTGTTATCTTACTTTATAAACCATTGTTAATTATGAATTATAAAATAAGTCGTAAGCATCTTGACCTTATTGAGGCTAAATAAACATTTTAATTATATTAGTTTTACATATGAATAAGTCTTTATCTTATATCTTTTTTGTTGCTTATTTTATTAATGTTAAATATTATTATATTTATCGAGGAGGACAAATATATGTCAGAAAATAAATTGTCTGAGCAAAATAAGCTCGATGAAAATCAAAATAATAATAACACTACAAACAATAACGAAAATGTTATTGCTGGTTTATCAAAAGAAAGTGTTGATGAAGCTTTATACACAGTTGATAAAAATATTGATGTAAATACTTTTGAAAGTGAAGTAGAGGAACAAAGAAAACAATATTTTGAAAAAGCAAATCGTTCTAGATTAATTTCAAAAATTTCTAATGCCATTTTAATTGTTATTGCTGTTATCGGTTTAGTTTTACTATTTGTTGATCCAGAAAACGATGTTTATAATTACGTTGGATATGGTTTAACTGGTGGGGCGATATTGTTATTAATTATTGTCTATATAATTTTAAGATTTATTAGACCTGATGCATCAAAATACATTGCTTTTATTACAAAAATATTTAACAACTATACATATTTAGATTCTCGATATAGTAAAGTTATCGCTGATAGTAATGAAAGGATTCAACTTGCTCAAGTTTCTAGTGATAAGGTTTATTTAGGAATTTCTGATATAGGTTCAAGAAATGTCTGTAAAGGATATTTTAATAAAAATCAATTTCTTGCATGTGAATTATCATTAGGCGCGAAAGATAAATCAGGAACTTCAGATTTATTTTTAGGCAAATATATTACATATGAAAATTTATTAAAATTTGATGGCAGAATTATTATTAATATCAAATTAAGTGATGATGGTTCAGTCAAAAATTTTGATTTACCTAGTGATATTTTAGATTTAAAAGAAGTTGTTAAAGATAAAACTTTAACTATTTATTCTAGCGATGGTTTACATTATCAAGATATTGTTGATGATAAATTTTTAGATTTATTAAAAAAATTCACCGTTTCAAATGAAAGTCATCTATTAAATATCAATGTTGTTATTTGGGGAGGTCACAGTGCGATTTATTTATCGTACGATAATGAAATATTATCTCTACCTTATAAAAACGTTTTTACAAAAGATAACATCCTTAAATTAGCGCAAGATCAATTACAAGCTTTAGAATTATTGCAACTTTTATTAAAAGATAAACATATTAAAACTGATGAAGTAGCCACGGTAAAAGAAGAAGACTTGCCTAAAGAAAATAATTAATTATATTTTGAGGTTATTTATGAATTTAGTTAATCGATGGGTAGAGATTAAATCTTTTAAGCACGATGGAACTTTTCATCGTTTTTGGGATCGTGGTTACGTCTTGCACAATGATAGAAATTATATTATTGTCGCAACTAAAAGATCTAAAGTTAAAGAAACAAATGGGCGTAGTTGGTTTACTAAAGAACCTGCTATAAGTATTTTTAGTAAACACGATTGGTTTAATGTTATTTGTATGATAAAAGAAAATGGTATTTCATATTATTGTAATATCGCTTCGCCATGTCTTATTGATAATCGTTGCATAAAATATATTGATTATGATTTAGATATTAAATATAACGAAAAAAAACAACTCAAACTATTAGATAAAAAAGAATATGAATTTCATCGCAAACAATATAATTACAGTGAAGATTTAAATCTTGTTTTATGGAATCAAATTCTTGAATTATCTGATTTAATAAAAAACAATAAATTCCCATTTAACGATAAACAAATATTATTTTATTATGATATGTTTTTACAAAGGACAGCAAAAAATGGAAAAGAAAATAACACTGATACTTCAAAATGAAGAAGATACGATTAATTTAGGCCGATTAGTGGCTAAATATGTTTATCCTAATTTAGTCATTACTTTAACTGGTGATTTAGGTGCAGGAAAAACTACTTTTGTAAAAGGTTTAGCTTTAGGTTTAAATATAAAAGAAAAAGTTTTATCGCCTACTTTTAATATTTTAAAGTGCTATTTTAATAAACCTTTAAATCTATATCATATTGATGCTTATCGGTTAGAGGACGCCAATAAGGATATTGGTCTAGAAGAATTTATTGATGGAGATGGAGTATGTGCTATTGAGTGGCCAATGTATATTGATGAATATATTCCAACTAATAGATTAGAAATTAATCTCACCCATTTAAATAACAACAAAAGAGAGGCTCTAATCTCATCAAATATTGATAAGTTAAATGACTTATTTGAAGCCTTGAAAGGATAAATATTTATGTATGATTTAATTTTAGATTCATCCAATAGTGAACTTCTAATTGCAATAGCAAAAGATAACAATATCATTGATAGAATTGAATATGAAGCTTGGCAAAGACAAAGCGAATTAATGACTTTTGAATTAGATAAATTATTAAAAAGAAACAATATTGATAAAAAAGACATTGATTCAATCTTATTACCAATAGGACCCGGTTCTTATACTGGAATAAGAATATCTTTAACAATCGCAAAAATTTTTGCTTACGCATTAAATATTAAAATTTATCCTTTTTCATCTTTACAAATATTAAAAACTATAAAAAAACCTTCGATTTGCTTAATAAACGCTAGAAGTGGTAGATCATATATTGGTGTATATGATGATGAAAATATTATTTTGAAAGACACTATTTTAAAAAATGAGGAAGTCATTGAATATATAAATAATCATCCAGATTATGATGTATGTGGTGACCTTAAATATTTAAATTTAAATGGCAAAACTAATGATAAGGTTTTAAATATGTTGACTTTAAAACAATATATAAAACCATTAGATTCTTTTCATATTAAACCAGTTTATTTAAAGGATTAATTTATGTCTTTATTATATGAAATAAAAAAAATAGAAGAAAAAGATATTGAATTAGTAGCTAAAGTAAGTGCTTTAATTTTTAATAATGATTTTGATAATGAATATAAACATTTTCTTTATGAAGCAAAAGAAAATCCTTGTGCGATTATCTTAGTAGCTAAAGCAAAACAAATAATATATGGATATATTGATTTTTGGATTACCTTTGATAGTGCGACAATATGTAATATTGCAACATTTCAAGAATATAGAAACAAAGGAGTGGCAACATCTTTAATTAAAGAAATGTTTAAATATTTAATAAAAGAAAACGTCATGTTTATTACTTTAGAAGTACGAAAATCAAATATTCCTGCATTTAATTTATATAAAAAATTTGGATTTAATGTTGTCAGTGTAAAACCAAATTATTATAAAGATGGGGAAGATGCATTATATATGATAGGAGATGTTAACTATGTCAAAAACAATACTTGCTATTGAATCTAGTTGTGATGAAACAGCGTGCGCAATAATCAAAGATGATGTTTTGCTTTGTAATGTTATTTCAAGTCAAGTTGATGTTCACGCAAAATATGGTGGTGTTATGCCAGAAATTGCTTCAAGATTACATGCTGAAAATATTATTCCTGTTATAGATGAAGCATTAAATAAAGCTAATATAAAATTAGAAGAAGTTGATGCTTTTGCTGTTACTCGTGGTCCTGGTTTAATTGGAGCGTTGCATGTTGGATTACAAGCCGCTAAAAGTTTATCTTTAATTTATAATAAACCATTAATTCCTGTTCATCATTTAGCGGGGCATATTTACGCAAATACATTTATTAAACCATTTATTTTTCCTTTACTTGCAATTGTTGTAAGTGGTGGTAATTCTGAATTTGTATTAATGAAAGAAGATTTAGATTTTCAAATCATTGGTCAAACTAAAGATGATGCGATAGGAGAATGTTTTGATAAAGTTGCCCGTGTTTTAGGATTACCTTATCCAGGTGGTGTACATATTGATAATCACGCTAAAAATGGTAAACATACTTATCATTTACCTCATCCGATGGCATCTTCTAATTATGATTTATCATATTCAGGATTAAAAAGTAATATTATTAATCTTGTTAATCATGCAAAACAAAAAAATGAAGAAATTAATATTGATGATTTAGCAAGATCATTTCAAGATACAGCTTGTAATATGATTATTGAAAAAGTTAAACATATTTTACGAGACTTTGATGTTAAACAAATTGTCTTAGCTGGTGGTGTCAGCGCTAATTCGTATTTAAGAAGTGAGATGGAAAAATTAGCAAAAGATTATAAAAAAGACATTATTTTGCCACCGCTATGGGCGACAACAGATAACGCTGCTATGATTGCTAAAGTTGCTTGTTTGCTTTACGATCGAAAAGTTTTTGCAAATTTAGATATTGGTAGCGATCCTAACTGGCAAATTGAAGACTATTTAAAGTTTGAATAGGCTTAACTTTATCATATGTTTATGATAAAATCACTAAATAGGAGAAGATTTATGGATTATTTAAAATTCGATAACGATAAACTTTATGAAAAGATTCAACATAATGAAAAAGTTGATTATGTTTTATTAAATGGTTGGGTTAGAACTAATCGTGATAATGGTTCTATTGGGTTTATAGAATTTAATGACGGAACTTATTTTAATAATATTCAACTTGTTTATACTTTAGAAAATGTTAAAGAAAATTATTCTAAAATTAAAGCTATAAAAACAGGTGAAGCTATTTCTTGTAAAGGAAAAGTAATTTTAACTCCTAACAATCGTCAACCTTTTGAAATTCAAGTTGATGATATAGATGTTTTAGGAACAGTTAGTGATGATTATCCTTTACAAAAGAAAAGACATAGCTTTGAATTTTTAAGAGAAATTGCGCATATTCGTCCACGTGCGAATACTTTTTATGCTTTATATAAAGTTAGAAGTGTTTTAGCTATGGCTATCCATGAATTTTTCCAAACTAATAATTTTGTTTATGTCCACACACCAATTATTACTAGCAATGATTGTGAAGGTGCAGGACAAGTTTTTGATGTTACCACTAAAGGCAAAGATCCATTTTCATTTTTTAAACAACATGTTAATTTAACAGTTTCTGGCCAATTACATGTTGAGCCTTTTGCTCTAGCGTATAAAAAAGTTTATACTTTTGGTCCAACATTTAGAGCCGAAAATTCTAATACACCGCGTCATGCCGCGGAATTTTGGATGATTGAACCAGAAATAGCTTTTGCGGATTTAAATGATGACATGAAATTAATTCAAGATTGTGTTAAATATTGTATTAAATATGTCTTAGATAAATGTCCAAATGAAATGAATTTTTTCAATACAATGATTGATAAAACTTTAATGGATAGATTAAATCATGTCTTAAATTCTGATTTTAAAGTTGTTACATACACTCACGCGATTGACTTATTAAGTGATGCAGTTAAAAATGGTCATAAATTTGAAAATAATAATATTGTCTGGGGTATGGATTTACAAAGTGAACACGAACGCTATATCACTGAACACATTTTTAATTGTCCAGTATTTTTAATTGATTATCCTAAAGAAATTAAAGCTTTCTATATGCGTTTAAATGATGATAATAAAACTGTCGCAGCTTGTGACTTACTTGTTCCTAGTGTTGGTGAATTAGTGGGAGGCTCACAAAGAGAAGAACGATACGATTTATTAAAAAAACGTATGGAAGAATTAAACATGAATGGCCTTGATTGGTATTTAGATACAAGAAAATATGGAGGATGCAAACACGCCGGATTTGGTATTGGTTTTGATCGTTTATTAATGTATATCACTGGTATGTCAAATATTAGAGATGTTCAACCATATCCTCGTACCGCAAATAGCATTAAATATTAAAATTATGGAAAACAATGAATTTAAAAAAGTATTAGCGAGAAGAAGAAAATATTTTGCTTTAATTGGTATTTTAATTGCTTTAATTTGTTATATTATTTATCAATTTATTTATATATTTTTGATATAAAAATTGATTTTTGCATACTTTTTTTAAAAAAAGAGCTACTTTTTGTAGCTTTTTTAATTGGAAATTTCAAATTAAGATCATATATAAAATAGACCAATATAAATTATTTTTTAATAATCTATTTTAAAAGAAAAAGCATGAGAATTAACCCATGCTTTTATAACCTCATTTAATATTAACAAAATCTATCTTTTATTCAACTACATTTAAATAGATAGTTTCAGATATTGAATTTAAATTATTAAATAAATTTTGTCCATATAATGTAAATGTTACTGTACCATTTGTTGGTTTTTCATTAATAGTAATAGTTTTGTTTTCATTATTGACAGTAATATATTTATATCCTGAGGAAATATTATAAATTGCATCACTACTTTCTTCAAAATTAAATAATGCAAAATCTAAACTAATAACATCGCCAACTTTAACATCATATGTAGTGCAATTATTGCTGTTAATATAACCTTGTAAAGCAACGCTATTAACTGTTAATGTTTCATCAATTAATGGATAGACAGCAGTAGGTAAATCAACAAATTCTTTAAAGTCATCAGTTAAACCTAAATATGCATTCATTGCTTCTAATTGCATTTCTAAATATGTTTCATCTAATTTTGCTAAAGCAGGTTTGCTTGATAATGTAGTTTCAAAATATGTTTTTAATTGTGTTAATTGTTCAAAAACTGGATTAATGATGTTATATTCTTCTAACATGCTATTTAATTCATTATTTAAGGTAGTGAAATAATCAGCGTCTAAATCTTTGTTTTTGTATAAATTAATAGTTACAAATTCAAATGTTTTTACACTAGCTTCACCAGTTGTAGTATCGGTAATATTACATTTAGCTTCGACTATTAATTCAACACCTTCAAATACGTTGCTTTCACTATAGTTAAATTGTAAATAAACATCACTAATACTTGTTGGTAATAACATTTTAATAATTGGAGCAAAAGCAGCAAATTCTGGTGGGAGTAATGTAGGAAGTGTTACATTAACAAATCCTTGATATAGTGTATCTAATTGTGTGATTAAATCACTACTTAAATGGATAGCGTTTTCTTCATACACTAAGAATTGATTTAAAACAGTTAATAAAGATAAATCAAAATTACCAGTGCTAATTAAAGGAAGTAGTGAAGGAAGTAAGCCACTTAATAAACCACCAATTGTAGAAAAGCCGCTTCCTAAAACATCAAATAAATCACTTTCTTGATATGCAGTAACAGTGTAGTCACTTGTTTGAGTAATTTCTTCGCTATCATATTGACTAAAAGCACTTCTTAAAACTAAATCTTTGTCTAAATAAACATCTAAAGAACGAGCACTGTTGTCAATGCCAGGGAAACTAGTAAATAATTCTGGTAATAACATACCATAAACCATTGTGTAGAATATAGTTTGACCCCAACCAGGATCACTTCCATTTAATGAATCTTGGAAATCCAAAGATAAATGTAAACTAGATTTATTTTCTTCTAGATTAATTAAATTACTGTCTAATAAAATATCTAAATCTAAAGGAATAGAAAATTTAGCTGGAGAACCAGAGAATATATCTCCATCAAGTGTTAATAAAACATCTGCACCTAATTGGACACCTGTGGAATATGAATAATTGCTAAATGAATTTACCATGTCTTCAACATAAGTTGGCATAACATAAACTAAAATCTTTTCAGAAACATCTTGGTCATAAATAGATGTAACATTAATAGTTGCAAAGCCACTTGAAATACCAGAAATTTGTCCATTTTGGTCGACTTTTGCAATGCTTTCGTCAGCACTTGCCCAAATTAAGGTATTATCTGGTCCATAGACAGTGTAATCAATTTGCTTTTGTTTGTTGACACCTAAAGACACTAAAGTTGGAACTTCAATACTAGTTTGTCCTAATGAAGCAGTGTCTTTAATAAAATTAGCATCAACATAATAAGTATCTAAGTTAACACTAAATTGATAAGGAGCATCCAATATCTCACCATTTAATGTTACGTTTTCAATTGCATAACCATTATTTGGTTCAACAATTAATGTAACATCTTCACCCTTATTTACTGTAGTGCTGCCACTAGATAAAGAGACTTTACCATTTGTGATACCTTTTGAAATTATAATTGTTGATGTTTGATTAACATCTTGACTTGTAGTCGAAGTAATACCTGTTGTATTACATGATGATAGCGTTACACTTGATACCATCAAAGCTATAGCGCTTAAAAATAAAAATGTTTTTTTCATAAAATCACCTCGGTGATTATATTAGCACCAAAATATAATTAATCAACACTTTTAAAAAATTTGTTGATTATCTTATTGCTTTTTATTTTATTTTAAATATAATTTAAATCGTTATGAAAAAATTAGTTTATTTATTACCTCTAGTGTGCTTAGTTAGCGCAGTATCATCTTGTTCAAGCAGCGAAAGTTCTTCACTAGATATTAATAAAGTTAATTTAAATATTATAAATAATGAAAATTTAGGCACAGTTGTTTATGATGACAAAGATTATTTTATAGGTGATATTTTTTCTTTTACTATCAATGAAAAAACATATGATAATAAAGTTAGTTATGTGACTATTAATAACATTAATTATATTACTAATAGTGAAAATTATTTTTCTTTTGAGATAAGAAGTGATGTTAATATCGCTATTAATTATCATCAAGAAACAAGCGATGAATTCGTTGATGTTAATTTTGAAGATAATGAACAAATTGATATGAGTAGCGAACAATTAATTTTATCTAACAAAGCCTATATTAATGATTTTATAAAGATTAATTATTCTTTATCTAATAATTATCGTTTAGCGAATTTTGT
This sequence comes from uncultured Bacilli bacterium, assembly GCA_944358865.1. GTDB lineage: Bacteria > Bacillota_I > Bacilli_A > RFN20 > CAG-826 > CAJOOD01. The sequence continues at coordinate 21,577 of CALVRV010000007.1, forward strand.
TTTAAATGATGATTATATTATTTCTACTAATTCTAAAGGAGAATATGAATTTAAAGCGATGTTTGCTTTAAATAACATTAAAGCAGTTATTTTAAATGATGGTGATATTGATGATGACATTTATTTAGACTTTGTTAATTATGTAGGAGAAAAAGAAATAAGTGATATTGATTTTTCATCACAAAATGTCTTTAAACCAATTGATGTCGCTAACATATCTTTTTTAATGTTAAAAAATAATCCTTCTTTTTATGTATATAGTTTTAATAAAGCTGTCTCAAAAGCTCTATTTATTACTAATACTCAAAATACAAATTCTATTTTTATTAAAAATGACAACGGAATTTTTAAAGAAAATATCGCTGTTGGTGATAATTTAAAAATGGCAGAGAGATTTTTAAATTATAAAGAAAATAATATTGATCATTATCAAGTATCAGGTTCTAATGTCATAGATTATGATCACGCTACATATGATATCAATAGTGTTGCAACATATAATAATGACTCGTATAAACAACATTTTGGTGTTGGAATTGATGACATCTTCCATTATAAATTAGATCGTCAATATGAATTAGATGGTGAAGTTGTTATTGATAATATCGAATTTGAAAATTCTATTGTTAAAACCAATAATCAATATGAAATAAGTTTAAATCTTAATCCTTTATCTGCAGTTGGATATTCGACCTATATGACTACAACAACTAATTTTGAAGGCGCACCTTCTATTTCTTATCAAAAAGAAGTTCCTACTTTTAAAGATATTGGTATTAAACTTATTTTAGATTTAAATTTAAGACCACTAAAGTTTATTACACGCGAGACATATGTTGTTCATGCATTAATGGATGTAGATACAGATTCATATTCTAAAAGTATCTTTTATTATGAACATAAAGACGCTCCAAGTTTTAATGAAAGCATTTCTTACGATAGTATTTATAACGATATAAATTTATAATTATTGATTTTTAAAATCATTATCGATCACATTATCATCTTTTTTTATTTCGTTGTTATTATTTAAGTTTGCTAAAGATGAAATGTTATTATTTGGATTATTTATATTATTGTTAGGTGAATTATTAAAAGCGTTAAATACTTGATTGATTCTTGCTTGATTAATGGCTTGTTGATTAGCTCTTACTTGTTGCATATTTTCTTCATTAAGATTAAAGTTTTCTAAGTTTTTATTATAAATAGAATCACTTAATTGATACATTTTAATTGTTCGAGCAAGCAGGGCTTGTAAATCAATTAAATACCATATCGCACCTACTAAAAAGATTGGAACAAAAAAGTAAGAAAATAAAGCATCAACAGAAAAATGTGGTTCATTTAGCATTTGTGTTGGCCAACTTGTAATTATTTCAAACATTCCAAAAAAATCTGTGTGTGTCGCGCTTTGCCAATCTGGAATAAAGAATAATGTAGTAAAGCCATATCCACCCTGATAATAGATTTGACCTTCTTCATTTATTATTTTTTGTCCATGATCAAAAATGTTATATTCAAAGTCATAAACACTTCCAGCAATTAATAGTAAAATAAAAGCAAAAATTAAAATAATAAGCGGAATCCACGCAGTTTTGAAAAAATATCGCCAGTTTTTCTTTCTTGCAACTTTGATAAAATCTTTTTTATTTGTCACTACTCTAGTAATGACAATATCATGCATCATCGTGTCCATTTTTTTGCCTTGATGTTTCATGATTCTAGATATTAAAAGGCCAATATAACCTGCGACAACAAAAAGGAATATTAAAAGAAAACATAATGCGATAAGCACTCTTTTATCAGTTTCAGATAAGGATATTAAAATATTAATCATGTTTATCATTTATCCCTTCTATAGTTACACCACTAGAATATTCTTCTTCATCATCAATTTCTTCTTCTTCATAAAATGGTTTTTGGTCATTTTTAATTGATATTTCTTCAATTTTATCTTCATTATTCAATTCTTTATTTAAATTATGTTGAATGTGTTTATCTTTTTCATCATCGATTTGTAAAGGTATTTCTTCTTCTGGAATTGGCTCTTCATTTGGCTCTAATATATCAATAGTTTTCTTTTCTTCTTCATCTAATTTAATTTCATCACTTTTAGATATGATATCTTCTTCTAATGTTTTATCTTGTATTAATTCTACATAAGGTGGTTCTTGTCTAATTTGTGAAACTGGTTCTTGACTTATTTGGCTTTGTTTTATTTGTTCTTGTTCTTGTCTTACTTTTTCAATCGCACCAAGAGGATCCATTAATGCATCCATACGTTTTTTAGCTTCAATATCCTCTTTTAAATCGCCAGTTATTGATTCACCTTTAAAAAATAAAATTAATCCTTTAATTGATAAAACAATAAAAGCAAATAAACTAAAAACAAAATAAACTGCTAAAAACACTACTAATAATGGAAATGTTATAACATATAGAATGCCTTTTAAAAATGTCTTAAAAAAATTTGCCATATTTTATGCCTTTATTTTATCTTTTTTTCTTCTTGTTAACAATTTATAGTTAATAAAATAATCGATAATTATTAATAATGTAAAACAATCAATTGTTAAAAAAGATTTAGTTTTATCCATAAATTGGTAAGTAGATAGGAATATGAAAATATTAATAAATAATAATATAGCAGCGCTTATAATATATAATTTTGGTTTTTTAATAACTCTTTTATAAAAATAATCACTAAAAAATATAATAGATAAGGCCATCATCAAATAGGCAAAATCAACAAAATAAAATGAAAAAACAATTTTTAAAATAGTAAATAAAACGACTAAAATAACGTTTATGTATAAAAATCTATCATCATTATTTATTGGATAATTAAATTTTTTTAATTCATCTTTTATTATTAATATAGATAATAACGATTGTAAAAAAGAAAATATAAATAGTAATGTCGGAACAAGAATATAAAAATTTTGATAACTTGCTAAACCTAATAAACTTTGCAATGTTAATAAGACATCTTGTCCATAAAAAAATCTAATGACAGGAATAAATAAATAATTAAATCCTAAATTAATTAATGATGAGGCGACAACAAGATATACAGCAGGGATATTTAATCTTATAAGAAAAGATAAAACAAAACCGCTAATTAAAGCAGGAAAAATATAAAATAAAGTATTTAAAGGATCATACATTGTTACTAAAAAACAAAGAAGCAATGTACATATTATATAAAGAGGATAATATCTTTTTTTACAATATAATCCCACTAATATACTAGTTAATGGTAGTATCAATACCAAAATTATAGCAAGATAAAAAACAAAACTAATAAGTAAAGAAACAATAACATTAATCGCACTCATTAATGCCATGAAAGTCATGTTTTCTAACAACGTATTTTTGCTTTTAAAAAAATTCATGAAAATATTTTATCATTTTTTTAGTACTTTTTAATTTTTTTGACTATTAGTAAGTATGGGATATGTTAAAAAACTTCTATCTGTATATCTAATTACATTCATATCTTCAATCAGCTTTTCTTGCAAAAATATTTCTAATACTCACTTCCGAACAAGTTACGATTATGTCGACTTAATAAATGAACATATCCCATTCTCACAAATATTTAATATTCCAATGGATGAATATTATGTTTATATATATCAAAAAAATTGTCTGCATTGCATATTGATTAAACAAAGCATCCTTTCATACGGGTTAGCACATGATGATTTGTTTTTAATCGAAGCAAGTGACGATATTCCAATTGGTAATAATATTGAACAAACAATCGGAGCAGATTGTATTGAAAAATTATTTATCATTGGCACTCCTACACTTATAAAAATTAAGGAGGGGAAGGTGGTGATAAATACATATCAAGAAGATATTATTTTATCATTATTAAACACTCAAGCTAATTGAAAACTACATATAAATTTGATATTATATTGCTTGCAATATATGGATTATCAAAATGAATTAAATTCAAAACAATATGAAGCTGTCACAACTTCTAATCAATACGTACGTGTCGTAGCGGGTGCTGGCAGTGGTAAAACACGTGTTTTAACATACCGCATTGCTTATTTAATGGATCAATTAGGAGTGTATCAAAACAATATTTTAGCATTTACTTTTACTAATAAAGTCGCACAAGAAATGCAGAATCGTGTTATTAAACTAATTGGTGAAGACTTACCATATTTAAAAATAAAAACATTTCATTCCTTTTCAGCATATTTTTTAAGATTAGAAATTAATAATCTTGGTTTTCCAAGTTCTTTTACTATTTTAGATGAAGATGACTCTAATCGAATCATAAAAGATATATGTGCTTCATTAGGATATTCTAAAAAAGATGAAATGATTAAATTTGCTTATAATTTTATTAATAAATATAAATTAAAAGAACAATATCCCGATGATATTGACCAAACAAAATTATATAACCAAAACGATAAAGAATGTTTAAAAATTTATCGACTTTATGAAGAACAAAAAAATAAGATGTATGCATTAGATTTTGATGATTTACTCTTATATACTTTATATATTTTAAAATCTTTTCCTAAGATAAGAGAAAAATGGCAAAACAAATTTTTACACATTCTTGTTGATGAATTTCAAGACACTAACGATACTGAATTTAAACTTATTTCTTTATTGATGAAAGAAGATACATCTCTTTATGTTGTTGGAGATCCAGATCAAACTATTTATACCTGGAGAGGCGCTAATCAAAATATTATTTTAGATTTAGAAAAAAGGTATCCAAATATTGAAACAATTATTCTAAATGAAAACTATCGTTCAACACAAAAAATACTTAACAGTGCAAACAATTTAATTGAACATAACCGCTTCCGTATTAAAAAAGAATTATATACAAAATCTTTAAGTGGCGATGCTGTTATTTGTAAAGGTTTTTTAAGTAATGTTTACGAAGCACAATATGTTGTTAAAGAAATTTTAAGATTAAGAAATTCTAAACGATATAGCTATAAAGATTTTGTTTTGTTATATCGTAGTAACTATGTTTCTTTAGATTTTGAAAAAGAATTAATTTCTAATCATATTCCTTATCGTATTTTTGGAGGTTTAAAATTTTATCAAAGAAAAGAAATAAAAGATGTTATTGCCTATTTAAGAGTGATTGTAAATCCAAAAGATGACTCTGCTTTTGAAAGAATCATCAATGCTCCAAAAAGAGGAATTGGAGAAATTAGTATTGCTAAATTAAAAAATGAAGCGGAAGAAGCAAATTTGTCTTTATATGAATATGTTAACGCTGTTAATTTTGAAAATAGTAAATTATCTAGTAAAGTCATTAATTTATTAAAAACAATGGTTACTAGATTAAATATTTTAAAAGATGATTTAGAAAAAAATGAAGAAGCATACGCAACATTAATTGATAACGCGATACGTGATTTTAATTATTATAGTGAATTGGAGAAATTAGATGATGGTGAAGACCGTATTGAAAACATTCGCGCCTTATTTCAAGATATGAGGCAATTTTTAAGACGAAATCCTGATTCAAAATTCTCTGATTATCTTCAAGAAAGCGCTTTATTATCTAGCCAAGATGAAATTGTCGATGGTGACAATGTTACATTGATGACTGTTCATACTGCTAAAGGCTTAGAATATCCTGTTGTTTTTGTTGTTCGATTTAATGACTCTATTTTTCCACACATCCGTTCTGTAAGTGAAGGTGGCTATCAAGCTATGGAAGAAGAAAGACGACTCGCTTATGTTGCCTTTACTAGAGCAAAAGAGAGATTGTATGTAACATTTTCTAATGGATATTCGTTTACAACTAGATCTGATTTAATTCCTTCTAGATTTATTAACGAAGCAAAAATTACTATTTCAAATGAACCAATTAAAAGAATAATGACATTTAACGAACAAGATAATATTTATTATGTTGACGATTATTCTTATCAAAGAAAACAAAAAAATAACAATTTAAATAAAAGTGAAGTGGTTAAAGAACAAATCATTGAAACAAATAACATTATTTGGCATGTTGGTGATAGACTGCAACATAAAACTTTTGGCTATGGTACAGTTAAAAATGTTGAACCAGATGGCATTATTTGTATAGATTTTGATGATCACGGAGAAAAATTTATTGTTGGTAATCATCGTTTTTTAAGTAAGGTTGAACCATCTTAGAAAGAAGGAATGTATGGATTTTAAAAAAAGAGTAAAAGAATTAACTGATTTATTAGAAAAATATAATTATGAATATTATGTTTTAGATAATCCTTCTGTCAGCGATGCTGAATTTGACCGCTTAATGCAAGAATTAATGCTTATTGAAGAACAACATCCAGAATTAAAAAGTAATGTTTCTCCTACACAACGTGTCGGTGGACAAGTAGTGTCTGAATTTAAAAAAATTCCGCATAAAAGAATGATGTTATCTCTTGCTAATGCCTTTAATGAAGATGACTTATATGATTTTGATAGAAAAGTAAGAGAAGCAACAGGTTTAAAAAATATTAAATACATGGCAGAACTAAAAATTGATGGTTTAGGAATGTCTTTAATTTATCATGATAAATTATTATACGCAGTGACACGTGGTGATGGTGTAGTTGGTGAAGATGTTACTAGCAATGTTATTACTATTCATAGCATTCCATTACAAATTAATCTTGATGCTGATTTTGAAATTCGTGGTGAAGTATATATGCCAAAAAAATCTTTACAAGAACTAAATCAAAAAAGAAAAGAAAACCACGAACCATTATTTGCTAATGCTAGAAATGCCGCGGCAGGATCAATTAGAAATTTAGATTCTAAAGTGGCTGCATCAAGAAAATTAGAAGCTTTTTGGTATTATTTTGTTAACGCTAGTGATTTTAACATCCGCTTTCATAGCGATGCTTTAAATTATTGTGATAAATTAGGTTTCCGCACTAATAAAGAAAGAAGACTATGTAATGGCATCGAAGAAGTTTTAGATTATATTAAAGAATATACTAAAAAAAGATCATCTTTAGACTACGATATTGATGGTATTGTTATCAAAGTTGATGATATGTCTTTATATGATAAACTAGGCTATACTAGTAAAACACCACGATGGGCTATTGCATATAAATTTCCACCTGAAGAAGTTTTAACTAAATTAGAAGATATAATTTTCACTGTTGGTAGAACTGGTAAAATTACGCCTAATGCAGTATTATCGCCTGTTCGTGTTGCAGGTTCTTTAGTGCAACGCGCGACATTACATAATGAAGATTTTATTAAAGATAAAGGCTTAATGATTGGTGATTATGTTTATTTAAGAAAAGCCGGAGATGTTATTCCAGAAGTTGTAAAAGTTGATAAAACTAGACGTGATGGAAGTCAAAAACCATTTGAAATGATTACTAATTGTCCTGTTTGTCATCAACCTCTTAGTAAAGTTGATGCGATGCATTATTGTTTAAATCCAAATTGTGACGCTAAACATATTGAAGGAATGATACATTTTGCGTCACGTAACGCAATGGATATTGAAGGGATGGGAGAAAAAGTTGTTGAACAATTTTTTAATCAAAATTTCTTCCATTCAATTGATGAAATATATGAATTATATCAATATCGACAAGATATTATTTCTTTAGATGGCTGGCAATCAAAATCAGTAGATAAATTAATTGATGCAATTGAAAAATCTAAATCTAATTCATTAGAAAGACTGTTATTTGGTTTAGGAATTAAAGAAGTCGGAGAAAAGATGGCTAAAACTTTAGCTAGTAAATTTTTATCATTAGATGCTTTAATTGCCGCTAGAGAAGAAGATTTATTAGAAATTAATGATGTTGGTCCTGTCGCCGCTAGTAATATTGTTAAATTCTTTAAAAACGAAAAAAACATGCAAATGATTGAAAAATTACGTCAAAAAGGGATTAATTTTAATTATTTAGGTTCAACTAGCATTGCTAGTAATTCCTTTTTTAGCGGTAAAAGAGTCGTATTAACTGGTGGTTTAAATTCTATGGCAAGAAATGAGGCAACAAGAATTTTAGAAGATTTAGGCGCTAAAGCGACATCTAGTGTTTCTCGTTCTACAGATATAGTTATCGCAGGTAGTGATGCTGGCTCTAAATTAGATAAAGCGCGTGAGCTAAATATTAAAGTCATTGATGAAGCAACATTTTTAGAATTAATAAAATAAATTCTTTAAAAGTTATTTAAATAGTAATAATATTTAAATACTCTAGGAGGGCGATTATGAAAAAAGTAACTATCGAAGTATTAAAAAAAGCCGCAAATAATTTGCTGTTTGATATGTCAGATGAACAATATCAAACTTTACTTAATGAATTTGATATTATTCAACAACAAATGGAAATCATTGGAACTTTAAAAAATATTGATGATGTTTCACCAATGACTTTTCCTTTTGATGTATCGATTTCATATTTAAGAGAAGATGAACCAAGTCAACCACTTAAACAAGAAGAAGCTTTAAAAAACGCTCATGATGTTGTTCTTGGCCAAATTAAACTTCCAAAGGTGGTACATTAATATGTCATACTTAGATTTCACTGTTAAAGAAATTCATGAAGCATTAATAAATAAAAAAGTCACTCCATTAGAGTTAACAAAAGAAGCATTAAAAAGAGCAAAAGAAAATAATGATAATTGCTTTGAATATATTTGCGAAAAAGAAGCATTAGAAAAAGCTACGCAACTAAAAGAACCAACCGATAATTTATTTTGGGGTATTCCATATGTTTTAAAAGATAATTTTTCGACAAAAAATATTCCTACAACTGCCTCAAGTAATATTTTAAATGGTTATATTCCTTTATTTGATGCGACTGTAAAGCAAAAATTAGATGAAGCAGGCGCAATCTTAATTGGGAAATCTACTCTTGATGAATTAGCAATGGGTGGAACAGGTACATCTGGTCATTTAGGAACTACTTATAATCCTTATGATCCTAATCATAATCATTTAGTTGGTGGTTCTTCTTGTGGTTCTGCAAGTTTAGTTGCTTCCTTAGTAGTGCCATTTTCTATTGGTTCTGACACTGGTGATTCAATAAGAAAACCAGCGCATAATGCTGGCTTAGTTGGATATAAACCAACCTGGGGTTTAATTTCTAGATATGGTTTATTTCCATTTTCTCCTTCATTAGATCATGTTGGCTATTTTACAAGAAGTGTTTATGATGCTGCATCATTATTAAATATTTTATCTGGCCATGATGAAAATGATATGACTTCTTCATATAAGGAAAAAATTGATTATTGCCAAGGAATTGAAAACGAAAATAAGAATTTTAAAATTGCTGTTATTGAAGAAATCTATAATGAAGTTATAAATCCAAAAATTAAAGAAAGTTTTGATAATTTGGTGAATCAATTAAAAAATATAGGTTTTGCAATAGATTTTATTAAATTTGATAATGATTTATTAAAAGCAATATATCCGACATATTTTATTTTATCGTGTGCTGAAGCGACAAGTAATAACGCTAATTTGGATGGTATTAAATTTGGACCACGTTTTGAAGGAAACACATATCAAGAAGTAATGACTAAGGCAAGAAGTGAAGGCTTTAGTGAACTTATTAAAAGAAGATTTGTTATTGGTTCATATTCATTAATGAAAGAAAATCAAAAAGAATTATTTTTAAGAGCTAAAAAGGCTCGTCATCTCATTGTTGATGCTTTTAATGATGTTTTTAAAAATTATGATTTTATTATGACACCTGCTTCTAAAGATGTCGCACCTTTAAAAGAAGGCGCTAGCGATGCTTTAAGAAAAGAATATAAAATTATTGATGATTATCTTGCCTTTGCTAATTTTGGTGGATATCCATCTATTACTTTACCTTTAGGACAAGACAAAGATAATTTAAATCTACCATATGGTGTTTCTATTAACGCTCCTATTTTTAAAGATAAAGAATTATTTAATTTTTCTAATACCGTCGAAAAAATAACTAACTTAAAAAATTTAAATAGCAAAGGAGTCAAATAATATGTCTAATTTTGAAGCAGTAATTGGTTTAGAAATACATGTTGAGATGAGAACAAAATCAAAAATGTTTTCATCTGCTCCTAACACTTATGGTGCTTATCCAAATTGTGAAGTAGCGCTATTAGATATGGCTTTTCCTGGCACAATGCCTGTTGTAAATAAACAAGCCGTTATTAATGGAATTAGAGTTGCTCATGCTTTACATATGGAAATTGATCATGAATTATGGTTTGATCGTAAAAATTATTTTTATTCAGATTTACCAAAAGGATATCAAATCACTCAAAACGAACGTCCAATAGGAAAAAATGGATATTTAATTATTGAAACTAGCCAAGGTGAAAAAAAGATTAGAATAGAAAGAATTCATCTTGAAGAAGATACCTGCAAACAACTCCATTTTAACGACTATACTTTAATTGATTATAATCGTGCTGGAATTCCTTTAGCAGAAATTGTTTCTTTACCAGATATGTCAAGTGGTGAAGAAGCCATGCGTTATGTTGAAAAAATTAGAAGTATTGTTAGCTATCTTGATGTTAGCGATGGAAAAATGGAAGAAGGCTCTTTAAGATGCGACGTTAATATTTCATTAAAAGAAAAAAATAGCGATGTATTAGGGACAAAAGTCGAAATTAAAAACCTTAATTCAATTTCTAATGTAAAAACCGCGATTGATTTTGAAATCAAAAGACAAGAAGAAATATTATTAAATAATGGTAAAGTAATTCAAGAAACTAGAAGATTTGATGAAGCTAGTAAAACAACTGTTTTAATGCGTGTTAAAACTGACGCTGTTGATTATAAATATTTTACTGAACCAAACATTCCTCCAATCAAACTTAGCGATGATTTTATAAATGAAGCAATTAAAACATCAAACGAACTAGCGGATTCTAAACTACAACGTTATTTAAAACTCGGTTTAAGCAAAAGTAATGCTAATATCTTAGTAGCGAATCGATTAATTTCATCATATTTTGATGAAACTTTAAAATATGACGCTGATTATACTTTAATTGCTAATTGGCTCATTGTTGATGTTCAAGCTTATTTAAATAAAGAAGAAATTGATATTAATTCTTTTCCAATTAAACCAGAAAGATTATGTCAATTAGTTAAATTAATTCAAGATGGCATTATATCTAACAAACAAGCAAGAGAAGTATTTAATAAAATGCTTGTTGATTTAAATGCCTCTCCAAAAGATATCGCTAATTCATTAGGATTAATTCAAATATCTGATGCCAGCCAATTAGAAGAACTTATTGCTGAAGTCATTAAAAACAATCAACAATCTATTATTGATTATAAAAACGGCAAAGATCGAGCGTTAGGTTATCTTGTTGGACAAGTAATGAAACAAAGCAAAGGAAAAGCTAATCCTTCTTTAGCAAAAGAATTAGTCTTAAAAGCTATCAATAAGGAGTAATTATGTCAATTTTAGTTACTGGTGGTACTGGTTATATTGGTTCACATACCGTTGTAGAATTATTAAATAACAATAAAGATGTTGTTATTGTTGATAATTTATGCAATTCTAAAGTTGAAGTTTTAAGCAGAATTGAGCAAATTACTGGCAAAAAGCCTAAATTTTATCAAATATCAATATTAGACGAAGATAAATTAGAAGAAGTATTTAAAAATGAAAATATTGATTCTATTATTCATTTTGCTGGTTTAAAATCTGTCAAAGAATCTGTTCTTGAACCAGAAAGGTATTATCATAACAATGTTGAAGGCTCAAAAGTTTTATTTAAATTAATGATAAAATATAATGTAAAAAATATTGTCTTCTCTTCTTCTGCTACTGTTTATGGTAGTCCAGAAAAAGTACCTATTAAAGAAGACGCTAAAACAGGGCAATGTTCTAATCCTTATGGTTTTAATAAATATGAAATTGAACTTATTCTTATGGATTTAGCAAAGCAATATCAATGGTTAAATGTCATTATATTAAGATATTTTAATCCTATTGGCGCGCATCAAAGTGGTCTAATGGGTGAAGATCCTAATGACATTCCAAATAATTTAATGCCGTATATTAGTCAAGTTGCAGTTAAAAAACTAGATCATTTAAATGTTTTTGGAAATGATTATGACACGATAGATGGCACAGGAGTAAGAGATTATATCCATGTTATGGATTTGGCAAAAGGACATATTTTAGCTTTAGAAAAATTAAAAAATAAAACCGGAATTCATATTTATAATCTTGGTCGTGGAGAAGGTGTTTCTGTCTTACAATTAGTGCACGCTTTTGAAAAGGCTAATAATATTACTATCCCATATGTAATCATGCCAAGAAGAGAAGGCGATATTGCTATATGTTACGCTGATACAAGCAAGGCTAAAAAAGAATTAGGTTTTATATGTAAATACGATATAGTACAATGTTGTAAAGATTCATATAATTGGCAAACTAAAAATCCAAATGGATACAATTGAGGAGGGTTTATGGAAATCAAAAGACAAAGAATAGAACTTATTTTAAAAAATCGTAAAAAATTATATGGCCTTTCTTGGACACAAGATGAGTCATTAAAAGGAAATATTATCATTGTAACAGGAATGGAAGAAACTGCTTCTCGTTATAATGATTTTGCTATTTTCTTATGCAAGAATCATTTTAATGTTTATTGTGTAGATGCTTTTGGACAAGGTGAAAATGTTGATTCAGATAAATCTAATTTAGGCATTTGGCCCACTAGTGGTTTTAGAAAAATGGTTACCGCTATTGATGATTTAGTCGCGCTTTTACGTTTGTCTATGGTTCCGATTTATATATTCTCTCATTCTATGGGTTCATTTATTTGCCAAGATTTTATTCAACGTTATCCAGAACATGTTAGTAAAGTTGTTTTGTGTGGCACAGGTTCTAAAAATTATGCGGTTCCATTTGGCTTCTTACTAGCAAAAATGATAGTTAGAGCGAAAAATCGCGATAAAAAAGCAAAAATATTAGATAAATTGATGTTTGGATCGTTTAATAAGAAAATTTCAAATCCTCGCACAAAATTCGATTGGTTAAGCTATGATGAAAGTGTTGTTGATAATTATATTGCTGATTCTTTATGTGGATTTGGCCCAACAAATGGATTTTGTTATGAATTTTTAAAAGGCTTGAATCGTTTATATAAAGATCGTTTCTTAAAAAAGATTAACAAAAAACTTAAATTATTTATTATTGCTGGTGATGAAGACCCAGTAACTGGTTATGGTAAATCACCTGAAAAGATGAAAAAATTATATAATCGTTATGGAATTAACGATGTTCAAACAAAAGTATATCCACACGCTCGTCATGAATTATTAAATGAATTATCACCAGTTAAAGAAGAAGTTTATCAAGATATTTTAAATTTCTTTGTTGATGAAAAATAATAGAATTGTCTATTATGGCCTTCTAGTGTAACGGATAACACAACGATCTCCTAAATCGTAGATTACAAGTTCGATTCTTGTGAAGGCCGCCAAAGGAGATAAATATTTTTTCTATGAATCAATTATTAAATTGATTTAATGGAAAAATATAAAATATTTATAAATAAAGTTACTTATTGTGATTGATCTATAAATTTAAATACTTTTTATTTTTTTATAATTTTTATATTTTATGCTTATAATTAAATGAAGAGGTGATTTTATGAAAGTTTTAATGATAAATGGTTCTCCACATTTAAATGGTACGACTAATGCTGCTTTAGAAATTATTGGCGATGTTTTAAAAAATGAAGGCATCGATAGTGAAATTGTTTCTTTAGCTAAAGAAAATGTTAATGATTGTATTGCTTGTGGACGTTGTGGCTCAACAGGTAAATGTGTTTTTAATGATATTGTTAATGATGTTGCTTTAAAAGCTTTAAACGCTGATGGTTTTATATTTGCTTCTCCAGTTTATTATGCTCATCCAAGTGGAAGATTAATGTCATTTATGAATCGTTTATTTTATGCTTATGGACATATTCTTTCTCATAAAGTTGCATCTGGTGTAGTTGTCGCTCGTCGTGCTGGATGTGAATCTAGTCTTGATGTTATTAATAAACACTTTACCATTAATCAAATGCCAATTGTTTCTTCGACATATTGGTCACAAGGTTTCGGTATGAATAAAGAACAATTAAAACAAGATATTGAAGGTGTTAACAACCTAACTAATTTAGCTAAAAATATGGCTTGGTTAATTAAAGTCATTGATAAAGCTAAAAAAGAAGGTATTGAACCTCCTAAAAATGAAATTAAAAGAATGAATTTTATTCATTAAAATTATTTTTTATCAATATAAATTAATTTTGGTTTTTCATTAACTACTTTATAGTTATCAGGAATTGATTCTCCCATTATAAAGACGTTAGAGCCAATAACAACATTGTTTCCAATATTTGCATCGCCACCTAAAATTGATGCATTTGAATAAATTGTTACATTATCTCCGATTGTTGGATGTCTTTTAGTGTTTTTTAAATTTTGACCTTTGCTAAGCGATAAAGCACCAAGAGTGACGCCTTGATAAATTTTAACATAATTACCAATAATAGTTGTTTCACCTATTACTATACCAGTACCATGATCAATAAAAAATGGCGCGCCAATTGTAGCACCTGGATTTATATCTATTCCTGTTAAAAAATGAGCGTGTTCACTTATTATTCTTGCTGCAACTTTCTTATTTAATAAATATATAGTGTGCGCGATACGATAATAAAATATTGCAGTAAAACCTGGATATGTTGTCGCAACTTCTTCTTTATTATTACATGCTGGATCACTATCAAAGAAAAATTGTAAGTCTAAATTTAAATCGTTTGCTAAATTTTCTAAATTGTGGCAAAAATAATTTACATCATCTTCATTATTTGAAATATATTGTTTGAATAATTGACTTGCAATATCACATGCTTCTTGATGAGATTCTTCTATACAAAATAAAGAAGGGAAGATAACTTTTTTAAGTTGCTCAACAAAACTTAAAATTCCATTTTTATTTAAAATATTATTTTTATCTAATTTTAATTCCATATACACTCCTAATCAAAATTGTATCTATCTCCAGAATCTGGAAATATCACAACTATATTTGCTTTCTTAATATTATTTTCTTTTATGTAATTAATCGCACCTAATAATGACGCACCAGAAGATATACCGACATATAAACCTTCATAACGTGATATATCTTTTGCCATTGAAATTGATTCTTTATCATCGACAGTGTTTATTTCATCAATGTATTCTTGTTTTAAATTGTTAGGAATAAAATCTGCGCCGATACCTTGAATTAAATGTTTATGCGCTTCACCCTTAGTAATAAGAGGAGATTGTTTTGGCTCTAAAGCAATAATTTTTGTCTTCTTTTTCTTATTTTTAAAATAATATCCTAATCCAGAAATAGTGCCTCCAGAACCAAAACCTGCAAAAATATAATCAATATTTTTTAGTTGGTTATCTAATTCTTTTGCTGTTGTTTTAATATGAGCTTTTACATTATTTGGATTATCAAATTGCCCTAACAAAATAGAATTAGGTATTTCTTTTAATAGTTGATTTGCTTTTTTATTAGCTTCACTCATGCCACCTTTAACAAGCACTAATGAGGCACCATAAGCTTTCATAATATCATGTCTTTGCTTAGACATAGAATCAGGCATAACAATAATCACTTTAAGATTTAAATGTCTTCCTAACGCTGATAAAGAAATACCAGTATTTCCACTTGTGGCTTCAATTATTACAGAACCAGGTTTTATTAATTTTCTTTTCTTAAAATCTTTTAATATTTCTAAAACTGCACGATCTTTTATTGATCCAGTTAAATTAAAAGACTCAACTTTTGCATATATTTTGCATGAAGTACGATAGATTTTTTCAATGTTTGTTAATCTTATTAATGGAGTATTTCCAACTAAAGAGGTTATTTCATAATTATTTTTCATATCAGTAGTATATCATTTTAAATAAAAAAGTGGCAATTATATGCCACTTAATTTATTGCTTGTTTATGATGATTTGATGGTTAGAATCAATATCGACAAGATATTTATCTTTAGTGTTTATTTCTTGTTTGATAATCGCTTTTGCTAAAGGAGTTTCTACTTCATTTTGAATAAATCTTTTTAATGGTCTAGCGCCGAATTCTTCATCATAAGCACTATCTAAAATAAATAGTTTTAATTGATCAGAAAATTCAACACTATAATAATTTTCTAATAATCTTTGTTTTAATTCATTTAACATTTTAGAAACTATCTTAAGTTGAGTATCTTTATTTAATGGTGAGAAATAAACAATTTCATCAATACGATTTAAAAATTCTGGTTTAAAATATTGATGCAATAATTTTTCTACTTCTTGTTTTTGATTATGTAATAAATATTCACTGCCAATATTACTAGTCATAATAATGATCGTGTTTTTAAAATCAACAAGACGACCTTGACTATCAGTTAATCTTCCATCATCTAAGATTTGAAGTAATAAATTAAACACTTCTGGATGTGCCTTTTCAATTTCATCAAATAAGACAATAGAGTAGGGGTTTCTTCTTACTTTTTCTGTTAATTGCCCACCTTCTTCATAACCAACATAGCCTGGAGGAGCGCCTATTAAACGTGATACAGAAAATTTTTCCATATATTCTGACATATCAATTCTTATAATATGTTGTTCGCTATCAAATAAGGCTTGCGCTAAAGTTTTTGCAACTTCAGTTTTACCTACACCAGTAGGACCTAAAAACATAAATGAACCAATAGGTCTATTTTGGTCTTTAATACCTGCTCTTTGACGAAGTATAGCGTCACTTACTAAATGTAAAGCCTCGTCTTGACCAATAACACGTTTTTGTAAAGTTTCAAATAAATCTAATACTTTTTCTTTATCGCCTTTTTCAATTCTTGAAACAGGAATATTAGTCATTTTTGAAACAATTTTAGCAATTTGTTCTTCATCTACTACTTCTGAGACTAATTTATTAACTTCATCGTTACTTTCAATATCGCTTAATTCTTTTTCTAATTTTGGAATGTATTGATATTGAAGTTTACTAGCTTTTTCATAATCTCCTTTATTATAAGCAATAGATAGATCAAATTTTGCTTGTTCAATATCTTTTTTTAATTGTTTTGCTTTATTTATATCTTGCTTTTCTTTTTGCCATTTTAAAGATAATTCTTCTTGTTTTTTCTTAGCTATATTTAATTCTTTTTCTAAAGCTTGAAGTCGTTTTTTAGAAGACTCATCTTTTTCTTTACTAAGAGCAACTTTTTCAATTTCTAATTGTCTTATTTTTCTATCTACTTCATCTAATTCAACAGGTGATGATTCAATTTCAACTTTAATTGAAGCACAAGCCTCATCCACTAAATCGATTGCTTTATCTGGTAAAAATCTACTAGTAATATATCGATTAGATAATGTTACTGCACTTACTAAGGCTGAATCAGTAATCTTAACACCATGATAAGATTCAAATCTTTCCTTTAAACCTCTAAGAATTGAAATAGAATCTTCAATAGATGGTTCATTAACTAAGACAGGTTGAAATCTACGTTCTAACGCACGATCTTTTTCAATATATTCACGATATTCATTTAAAGTTGTCGCACCAATACAATCAATTTCCCCTCTTGCAAGCATAGGTTTTAACATGTTTGATGCATCAAGTGCGCCATCAGATTTTCCAGCTCCGACAATTAGATGAATTTCATCGATAAATAAAATTATTTTACCTTCTGATTGTTTAATTTTATTTAAAACAGCTTTTAATCTTTCTTCAAATTCACCACGATATTTAGCACCCGCCACTAAAGCGCCCATATCTAGTTCATAAATTTCTTTACCTTTTAAAGTATTAGGTACATCATTTTTGACAATACGCTGCGCTAAACCTTCTAATATTGCGGTTTTACCAACACCAGGCTCACCTATTAATATGACATTGTTTTTAGTTTTTCGAGCCAATATTTGAATGATTTTTCTTATTTCATCATCACGGCCAATAACAGGATCAATTTTCCCATTAACAACTTCTTGGTTTATATTTCGACCAAATTTTTCTAATATATTTTCATCATTTGTATAATCTTGCATATTGTTTTGCATAATATCTACCTCCTTTTAGAGTGGTTTTTCCAACCAAATAATAATATATGCGCAAAATTAGCACTTGTCAAGTGAGAGTGCTAAAATATTAAAAAAATATTGATTGACACTAATAAAATTTATAATAAATTATTTGCTTATATTATTTTTTTAATAACATCTACTATATTTTCATTAAATATTAGATCACACATCTTATCGTATTGTGTCTTTTGCTTATTGATTATAATTAAATTATTGCCTTTAAAATAATTAACAAATCCTGCTGCAGGGTAGACATTTAATGAAGTGCCAATAATAAGCATTGTATCAGAAGTCATAATTGCACTTATCGCACGTTGAATATCTAATTCATTTAATCCTTCTTGATATAAAACTACATCTGGCTTTATAATACCTCCACATTTTTTACATCTAGGTATTCCTTTACTATTTTTAATATAAGAAGCATCATAAAAAGCATTACAATCCATACAATAATTTCTATAAATACTACCATGTAATTCGATAATATTTTTAGAACCCGCTTTTTGATGTAAGCCATCAATATTTTGTGTGATAATTATTACCCTTTTATTTTCTTTTTCTAAATTAGCAAAATAAAGATGGGCAATATTTGGTTTTGCATCTATTGGCATCATTTTTTCTTTATAATATTCATAAAATTCTAATGTATGATTGATAAAGAAAGAATGTGATATTATTTCTTCCGGAGAATAATTATTATTTAATTTTTCATTATATAGACCATCATCACTTCGAAAATCTTTAATACCACTTTCAGTTGATATACCTGCACCAGTAAATATAACTATTGATTTTGAATTTTTAATTATTTGTTTTAATTTAGTGTATTTGTCTTCCATAACTTTATTTTATATTCTTGAATTTAGAAGTAAATATATAAGAAAAATAAAAGTTTATTAATTGATAAAGTTTTTAATTATTGTAATATAAATTATAGGAGGATATTGAAATGGAAGATAAATTCTATCGTTGCCCAATTTGTGGAAATGTTTTTGGAGTTATTCATGATGCTGGAGTTACCCCACATTGCTGTGGTAAACCAATGGAAACAATTAAAGCTAATTCAATTGAAGCCGCTACTGAAAAACATATTCCTGTAGTAGTCGTTGAAAATGGTGTTTGTAATGTTAAAGTTGGTGAAGTCGCACATCCAATGTTAGATGAACACTATATTGATTGGATTATGATTCACACTAATAAAGGACGTCATAGATTTGTTTTAAAACCACATGAAGCACCAGAAGTTAAATTACATTTAGGAGAAAATGAAGAAGTATTAAGAGTGTTCGCTAATTGTAATTTACATGGTTTGTGGGTAAAAGAAGTAAAATAAAATCATAAAATCAGCAAATTAAGATCATATGTTTAGACATTATGGTCTTTTTTATAATTATCATGCATCGTTAATATTAAAAATTTTTATAATGGTTTAATTATGATTACACATAGTAAAAAGAATAAATAAAAACGAAGATAAACTTAATTAGGAAAAGGAAAATTTTTTAATGACTAAAAAATTTATTAAAACTATAAAAACTTATTTTAAAATCTTAAATTATAAGCCTAAAGATATATTGGATTTTAATAAATTTGAAAAATCTGCATACAAAGCAATATGTTTTTCCAAAGACAACGATTCTTTAAGGTCTTCTATCTATATTTATACTTATTGTTTAAAAAAATGGGCGAAAATTGAAAAAATTTTTTCTAAACCAAGACTATTACAAAAATTTCAAAAAATTAATGATGAATATTTTGCTGATTTTTATAGCCTTACTTATGAAAGAAGAAGAAATCAAATATATCGTTATATATTAACTAATAGTTATAAAAATCAAATAATATGTTTTTTTCTAAATGATGTCTATGGATTTCAAATAAATAAAAAAGGCACTTATTTTGTTGAAATAGATAATAATAAGTATCAAGTCGTTAATAAAGGATCTAAAGGAACAGCCATATTAAATGAAAATGGAAATCTAATTTGCAATGCTTTTTATAATTTAGATAAGAATTGCTTAGTTCTATCTAACAACATTTCTTCTTATGATGTTATTGTAGAAGATGATGAAGGAAATAATTATATGGGTATTTATAAAAAAGTAGATTCTGGTGAATTTCTTGTCGGGATAATAGACTTTGGTTGGCTTTCTAGCAAATCACCAGAGTCTTTTGCTTCTTTAGA
This sequence comes from uncultured Bacilli bacterium, assembly GCA_944358865.1. GTDB lineage: Bacteria > Bacillota_I > Bacilli_A > RFN20 > CAG-826 > CAJOOD01. Next base: position 41,868 of record CALVRV010000007.1, read on the forward strand.
AATATACGAGGATGATGTAGATGAAGCTTTATTAATATGTTTTGCAATGTCTTTTATTATTTCAACATATAACAATGTTATGTATTGGCGCATGTTGACATTATATGCAGCGTCTTTAAGCCAATTATAATTGGCGGTGGAGCTGGAACACTAAGTGAGATAATGATGGCATGGCAAAAATACAAATTAATAATTGCATTAACTTGTGTTGATGGTTGGGGTAAAAGACTTGCAGGTCAAAAATAGATAATCGTATCAGATATTATGGTATTAATGAAGATTGTATCTATCCTGCAAATAGTATTAAACAAGTTATAAAAATATTAAAAGAGAAATTAAATTTATATCAAAAGAAATATCAAGGAATAAAGTGGCGAAGCAAGTAAAAATAATTGTTTTTCTTATAAAATTTGTATAAAAATGGCTGATTTGCGACTTTTTTATTTTGATTTACCTAATATTTTTAAAGTTCTTTAATCTTAACTTAAAATTTAGTATTATATTTACATATGAGCAGATATCGCTTTGGAATTACGACAATAGGGTTTTGGTTAATTCTAGCTATTACAATTGTTTTAATGGAAGGGATTAATTTTTTATTGCCTGTTAAACAAGCTCCATTATCTATATCTGATTTAACAATTGTATCTCTTACTATCGCTTTTAGCGCACTTGTTTATTACATTATTGAAAAAAGAGCCAATAAAGCTAAAATTGCTTTTGGTGTTCTTCCAATTATCTTAATTCTTCTTTTCAGCGGTCTTTTTGGTATTTGGTATTCTCCTAGTGAATATACGATTGGAGATGTTTCTTTTACTTATAATGTTGAATTAATTACTAAGGTAACTTGGACATTACAATTAGTTATTGGTTTGTTTGTTATGTATTTAGCTTTTGGTATTTTTTCAAAAAGAATATTAAAAGTTAAATCCTTAAGAATAATTTTTTGGGGAATAATTGTCTTTGCTTTATTTACAATTATCTATTCTTTAGCAAATGAATTTTCTTCTTATCAAGCAATAATTTTAGGTGAAAAAGAAAATATTAAATCTATTAAATCTATTTTTATTAATGAAAATGTTTATGGACAAATGCTTTTAATTGGAATTATGGCTTTTATCGCTATTGATGCAATTAAATCAAAATGGTGGCATTTTATTTTCTTTGTTATTTTATTTGTCGCTATGATTTTTTCTACATCATTTACTTCACTTTTATGTGCTGGATTGATGTTTAATTTATACATCATTTACTTATTTTTTAAAACAATTAGAAAACATCCATATCGAAATACTATATTGATATCATTATATGCAACATTTTTAGTCATTTTAGTATGTTGTTATTGTTTTTTAGATGTTAGTAATTCTGAAATTATTAAAAACTTTAGTGATTTTATTGAAAATTATATTTTGAAAAAAGATTATCATACATTTACAGGAAGAACTTATGTCTGGGAATTTGCTTTAAGTACTTTGCAAACTCCTATCGATTATATTTTTGGAAAAGGATATGGCAACTTTAATGAATTAGTAAATGCCTATCGTAACGCATTTAATGGTGGATCAATGCGTGCGGTCGATTCAACATATGTTCAAATATTAGGATCATTTGGTGTTTTAGGACTATTTGTTTATGTTACCGCAATATTTGCTTTAATAGGAATTGGCATTTATTGTTTAGCTAAAAAGCGTGTTCGTATAGTTTTACCATCTTTAATCTTATTAATTACTATGCTTATTTATGGTGCTTTTGAAACTTGCATCTTGTTTTTACCTAACGCTGCTGGGATGGCTGCATTTGTTTTAATTGCCTTACCTATATTAATTGAATTTAATCGTTGCCGTAGTAAACCATATTTTGAGAAGTCGTTAATGTCATTAGATAATCAATTAAATGTTATGCCATTTTCTAATAAGATGATTGTTCAATTTACATCTTTAATTCTTGGCACATTACTTTTAATTGTTTCAATTAATTTTGTTTATCTTCAAGACTCATTAATAATTAACGCACTTTTATTTGCGGTTGTATTGTTGTTATTTATTTTCTATCCATATATGCTTGCGATGTGGCATCAATCTTCTTCACATCGTCTTGTTGTTTTTAGATGTGTAGTGCTTACATTAATATTATTGTTAGGACCATTAGCTATTGCTATTCCTATCACTATTAATAATTTTAGTGAAGAATTATTTATGGCTGGATATTTAATCGCCTTTGCTATTATTTTATCAATAGAACTTTGCATTACTATGATTGTATCAAGTTCTCCAAAGCAAATGATAAGATTAATTTTCAATTACACAATTAAACCTAATATTGTTTTCTTAGTTATATTTATACTATTATTTGTCCCACCATTATATTTATTAAATGCTTATTTTGAATTCTCAAAATTATTTATTATATTCTCTTGGTTATTTATTGGTATCTGCTATCCATTAAGCCTATACTTTATACCAAATCTTGGTTCAAGTAAGTCATATTATCAAATTGTTATTAATCAACTAAATAATCGATATATATTAAAGCAAAAAATGCTATTTGTTCTTAATAAAATCTAATATTTAATCTAAATATATCTTTTTATACTTTTTATATGGAAAAGTATTTTTGATTCAACTATAATTAATTTGTAATTAAAGACAGCTCATTTAGTAGTGTCTTAATATACAATTTAAATAATTTCAATGAATCATCAAAAGATTTAAGGGGGATTGATTTTATGATGAAATTTAAAAAGCCATATGCTTTTTTAGTTGCTGGGCTTTTGTGTGCAACTGTAGGTGCAGCAACTATTAGTTTAAATTCAAATGTGAAACCTAATGTAGAGCCAGCACAAGCTTTGGCTGGTTATGATTGGGATTTTACGACAAAGGCTTCAAAAAACAGCAATTATACTAATACATGGACATATGATGATGTTGTTAGTGTTTATGGCGCTTCAAATAATAATGCTCAATGGGGATACATCCGTGTTGGCGGTAAACAAAAAACCAATTTTACTTCAACTTTAACTTCAATTAATGAATCTCCTGCTAACATTTCATCTGTCGATTTAATAGCACAAAACACTGCAAGTGGTTCTGGTTATACAATACATAACATTACTTTAGAAGTCGCAAGTGATAATTCTTTTTCTTCTTCTTCGATTATTGATACTGTAAGTTATGATGTGGTTTCTACATATATGAATTTTGCTCCTTCTAGTGGTGATTATTGGGCTAGCGGTTCATATTTCAAATTATCTTTCACATGGAGCTGTCCTGGAGGAAGCAATAGGGGTATGGATGTTGAAAAAGTTGTTTTTAATGAAAAAGTTTCTGCAACCGATGTTTTAACAGGAATATCTTATGAAGGTACCCCAGTTACTCAATATTCTAATCGCGCTTTTAATCCTGAGGGTTTAACTTTTTATGGTACTTATAGTGAAAGTGGTAAAAGAGAAATAGATGTTTTGGACATCACTTTCACACCTGAAACATTGACCGCTGACACTACTGAGGTAGTTGCTACTTATGAAGATTTTGAAACAACAATTAGCGGCTTTGATGTTATCGAATTATCCGGCATAACTGATGAATTAACAGCCGCTGCCTATTCAAACACCTCATATGCAGATTTTGTTACTACAGACGATTTTCCTTCTGGTGCTGTTTATGCTGGGCACGCAACAAAAAATAGCGGCAATATTCAAATTAATACCAGCGGAAGCAATAAAGGCATATATTCCATAACCTCTGGTGGGATTATTTCTGCTCTTGAGGTGATATTTGCTAACAATACTGCAGATGGTAGAACGCTTAATATTTTTGCTTCAAACACCGCATATACAACTTCAACTGACTTAGTTGGCAAAAATGACCATGTTGGTCAAATTGTTTGTGGTGAATCAAGTGTATTTACTTTTTCATCTTTAAGTGAACAATATCAATATGTTGGCGTATCATCAGATGATGGTGCTATTTACATTGAATCAATTAAATTCTATTGGCAAAAACCAGCCGTTGATCCAGCAGAAGAGTTTGCTAATAAAATTATTAATGACTTAACTTGTATTAACAATCCTGAAGATCGTGGGGAAGATTATTTAACAAATTTATCTGCTCAATGGTTAGCCTTAAAAGATGAATTTGATTTGTTAGATGAAGATACAAAACTTGTATTCACTAATGGTACAAGTGATAATGAAGTTGTTAAAGCTGCATTAGCAAAATACGATTTAATCATTAAAAATTATGGTAGTGATGATGTTTCATTCCCTAACTTCATGAATAGAGAAGTTGTCAGTGCCGCTAATAACATTACCAATCCTATTTTAAACACTACAAACAACATTATTATTATTGTCAGTGTTTGTGTATTAGCTATTTCCGCTATTGGTGTATTTATTGTAATTTCTAAAAAAAGAAAAGAAATTAAAAAATAATTAAAATTCTCTTTCATTCAATTCAATAAAAGGCTAGCAATCGCTAGTCTTTTTATAATGGGATATTTTCTATATACAATAATCCACACTAAAATACATAGATTTTATAATAAACTCTAGAATCTAGTGTGGTCTAGCGGGGTCAAATAATAATATAATTGAAAAATTATTGTTGCGTATTTCTTTTTAAATAATAACGCATAATTTGCGTATAATTAAAATTAAAAAACGCAATTATTGCGTAAAATCATTGCGTTGCAAATAAAAAATAATTATAATTAATATCGAGGTAGAAATAGTGACATTAAAAGAATTAAGAAAATTTCATAATATGACACAAATTGAATGTGCAAAATATTTAGGAATTCCGCTGCGTACATATCAAAATTATGAGCGTGACGATGTAAATACTAATACAATTAAATATCAATTCATGCTGTCAAAATTAGAGCAATATGGTTTTGTTGATGAAACGCATGGGATATTGACTATAGAACGAATTAAAACAATATGTACACCTATATTAAAAGAATATAACGTTTCTTATTGCTATTTATTTGGCTCATACGCTAAAGGCAAAGCAACTGAGATAAGCGATGTTGATTTGCTTGTTTATACAGAAATTAAAGGTTTAAAATTTTATGAATTGATAGAAGTTCTTAGGGAAAGTCTTAAAAAGAAAGTGGATTTACTAAATCAAGACCAAATAAAAAACAATTTTGTTCTTTTAAATGAAATATTAAAGGATGGAATAAAAATATATGGATAATTTTAAAAATGATAACTATTATTTAAAAAAGATTGTAAATGATATTGACTTTATTATCGAACATACTAAAGATATCAACACACGTGCAGAACTAGAAAAAGATGAAATATTACTGGATTCGGTTTTATTTCGTTTAATTCAAATTTCTGAGAATTTGGTTAAATTAACAGAAGATTTCAAAATTAAACACAAAGAAGTACCTTGGCGTGCTATTAAAGGCATGCGTAATCGTGTAATACACGATTATGGTGAGGTAGATATTGAAATTGTTTATGATACAGTAAAAGTAAACCTGCCTGAACTTGTTGATATATTAAAAAAATTTTGTCAATAGACAAACACTTTGAAACCTAACTAAAAAAATTATATAGAATTAAAAATGTTAATATTGTTTTAATTTTAATTCGATATCCTTTTTAATACTTTTTTGTTTTAGATCTTCTCTTTTATCGTATAATTTCTTACCTTTGCCTAAAGCAATTTCTAATTTAGCTTTTCCACCCTTAAAATATAATTTTGTTGGTATAATAGTAAACCCTTGTTTAATTGTTTTTTGTTCATATTTTAATATTTCTTTTTTATGCATTAATAATTTTCTATCTCTTAATGGATCATGATTAAAAATGTTGCCTTTATCATAAAGAGATATATTCATGTTTATAATAAAAGCTTGTCCATTTTTAATAACAATATATGCATCATCAATGGAAACTTTATTTTGTCTTAAAGATTTTATTTCAGTTCCTTTTAATTCTATTCCACATTCTAATGGTTCAGATAGAAAATAATTAAATGATGCTTTTTTGTTTCTTACAATTGGTTTAACGTGTAATTTTTCTTGCATAGTCAATATTGTATCATAATTTCTATTTACTTATCATTTAAAAATGATAAATTATTATTTATGGTTAGAAACGATGATGAATTAAAGACATACTTAAAAAACCTAAGAACAGGTGATTATCAAAAAGATAATTTTGATGCTTTTTTAAAAAAGATAAATTTTATATATGATGTTCCATCCATTCATATCGCAGGTAGTAACGGTAAGGGAAGTGTTGGCAATTATTTAAATAATATTTATCAAGATAAAGGATATAAAGTTGGTTATTTTTTCTCTCCATATTACTTAGATATGAAAGAAATGATATTAATAAATAACAATAAAATAGATTTAACATATATTGATAAAATAATTTCTAGTTATGATAAATATATAAGAAAATATAACTTAAGCGAATTTGAATTAGAGACTTTTATCGCTTTTAATTATTTTATAGATAATGATGTTGATATTGCTATTATTGAATGTGGAATGGGTGGAGAATATGACGCGACAAATATATTTGTTCCAATAATAAGTGTTATTACCTCAATATCATTAGAGCACACTAATTTTTTAGGATCATCAATTACTGAGATTGCTCTATCTAAATCCGGAATTATTAAAGATAATATTGATGTTGTTATTGGTGAATTAGATGATGAAGCAAATCAAGTTATTTATCAAGAAGCACTTAAAAAACATTCTAAAGTAATAAAATATGATCCATATTATGATGAAAAAATAAAAGATTTTGGATACTATTTTTCTACATTAAAATATAAAGACTTATATATACCATCTTTAGGTACATATTCAATTATTGATGCTTTAATCGCTATTAAGGTTATCGACCATATAAATAATGTTTTTCCTGTTGATGAAACAAATATAAAAAACGGTCTTAAAATTACTAAGATTAATGGAAGAATGAGTATTATAAATAACAATCCATTAACAATTATTGATGGAGCACATAATCCTGAAGGAATTAATAAATTATGTGAGTCAATAAATAAATTAAATATTGAAAATAAACAAATTCATGTCATTTTTGCAGCCTTTTTAGATAAAAATATCCAAAATATGCTATCAAGTTTAAATTTTATTAGCAATGATATTTATCTAACTACTTTTGATAATCCTAGGGCTAGAAATAAAGGTGATTATTTCTTATATTTAGATGAATATAAATATGAAGATAACCCAATTGATATTTATTTTAAATTAAAAGAACAATATCTAGATGATATTATTTTAATTTGTGGTTCACTAGCGTTTGCGTTTTATATGTATGATAAATTAAAGGAGAACAATTGATAATGAAAACTTATTCACTTTGGAGGGGATATAATTTTTCCTTGATTCAAAAAATAGCGTTAAGCGGTCTATTTATTGCTTTAGCTTGTGTTTTTAATAAAATATTCGCTATAAATTATATAAGTGCTGTACCATTTGTAAGAGTCTCTTTTGGTGGCATTGCTATTATTATTTTTGCTAGTTATTTATTAGGTCCTTTTTATGGTTTATTAATTGGTGGATTACAAGATATTGTTGGGTATTTTGTTTTTGATATTAAAGCTTATCCTTGGTATCCAACAATTACTACTACATATGTTTTATTAGGCTTTTTAACTCCTATTATTATTTATTTAGTTAAAAAAATTAAAAATGTAAATTTGTGTCGTATAACTTGTTATTCTACTATGTCTATTGTTTTGATTTTAACATCTTTATATATCATAGTTTGTGACCAAGCGATTATTTTTGATAATGTCTACAATATTGATTTATGGATTAAAATAACATTTCCAATTTTAAGTTTATGTTTATTAATAACACTAGTGGTGGTATGTGAAATAATTTATCATAAGCAGAAAAAAGATTTATCTAATATTGAAATAAATATTTTTCAATTGATGTTTTCTTGTTTTTTAATTGATTTATTTATTATTACTTTATATGGTTCATTAATGAAATCAATTGCCTTTGGAATGGATTTGCTTTTAATAATATTATTTTGTCAAGCTCTTACAATGTTTTTTAATGTTCCTTTTAATGTTATAGTTTTAAATATCTTATTAAGAGTAACAAAAAGATATTATCGTCTAATTAATTAAAAAATTGATGTAGTTACTACAATATATTAAACTTTGTTCTCCTTTTAAATTTAGTTTAAGAATTAACAATATTTTTTTCTATTTTTTATAATGTTGCAATATTTTTAATATAATACTAAAATATAGCCAAACAAAAATTGTTTTGTTGTTGTTAAAAAATAATGGAATCAATAAAATTTAAAAACATATTAAGAAAGTTGAATAAAATAACCTTCAATCCATTCGGGGGGGGGGTCTTATTTTTAATATGTTTATGTCTTACTAATGGTGGATTTGCTAGTTGGATTATTGGTGGGGGCGGAAGCCTGTTACAATCGGTAAACGGGCAAATAAATATAGGGAATGTTTATACCTTTATCAGTTTAAATAAAACAGAATACGAAAATGGATATAAATGTTTTACTGTGTGTCAAGATGGGCTTATTAACGAACCAGGTATTGTATCAAATTATGGTGAAGTAATCTATTACCTTAGTGTGGATTCTAATGCTGCCTCTAGTTTTATTACAAATAATTCAATATCGGTAATATTTACTTTATCAAATAATTCTGGATATTTTATCAATTCAAATAAAAAACTTTTCGATATTAGTTATGGGATTAATTATCCATCAACGTATATTCCAGTTGAAGATTCTAATTATCTTACTTATTGTTCAATTGTTACAAATCAAGTGGTTCTTAACATTCAGCAAAGTTTAACTTTTTCCATTCATTTTAAATTTAATTATATAGGAACTGACTTTAAAACCTTTTTTAATACTTTGCCAGGAGAAGGAGCAGTGACACCTAATTTCTCTCTTTTAATTGAAGGAGTTAGAAATTGATGTTGCGCAAATTAAAGTCTTTTTTCCTTCCTCTTTTAACTACAATGCTAGTTTTAAGTGGCTTTGCCTCTTTTATATTTACTATTTATGACACTAACGATAATATAAATGAAAATGCAGTTGTTGAGATTGATAGAGAATCAAGATATGTTGCTTACATTGAAAACGATGGAAACAACACTAAATACACTAGCATAGAAAAAGCTTTAGATGATGCAGCTCAAAAAGGTGGAGAACAAACTGTTTTTGTTATTCCTGGAATAAGTTCTCCTTCTAACCCTATTAAAATAACGAGAGAGTGTACAATATCTTCTGGTGTAACACTTGCAATGCCTTACGAGTTTGATGATGATAACAAACCTATTTATGAACCAGATAAGTATGGACCTAGTATTTTTGGACATAATCCATTTAATAAAATAGATGGCTTTAGTGACGATAATGAAACTTATATTAAGACTTATGTTTTAGTAAAAGGAGGCGTTGAACTTAATATATCTGATGGTGGCACTTTAAAAATGGGTGGTTTTAGAAGGAGTACTGCTCCACAAGGATCAACTGGTGGAAATCATGTTCAACTTGTCTTAGAAGAATATTCTATGATTAATTGTTATGGAACTATCGATTGTGATGGCTATATAAAAGAATCGTTTGATAATAATAGTAGTCAAATCAACATTTTTAGCAGTGGAAAACTCATGGAACCACTTGTTATCTATGATTGGTCTAGTGCTAGTAATACCCAAACATATTTAAGTAATGGGATTTTTCCGTTTAATTTATTTGAATTGCCACAAGTATCTGTAAAAATTAGAATATATTCCGGTGGTGTTTTAAATGCAAAGGCCTGGATTACTGGAACTAGAGTCGGCGATGTTACTAGTACTGCTAATCTAATTGGTGGAACTGATGACGGAATATCTCTATTGATATCAAATAAAAACGGAGATTTAAATGATTATATAGATTGGAAGAGCACAGATAAATCTATTGGAAACTCAATTATATACAATTCAGGAGACAAAAATAATACATTAGGAAATCATAAAACAAATATTGATGTTTGTGGCGAATATAAGTTTGAAAGCATGACATTAGATGTGCAATCAGGATTTGGATCTGTACCGATTGATTCTTCAGAATATTTTCTTCCGTTTTCCTCCATTTTTGATATAAACATTATAAGTGGTGTGTTTAACATAAATAATAGAATTAAGTTTTTACCAGGTTCAGAAATTACTATTGGCAAAAACGCTATTGCCAATGCTAAGGCTGGTATAGCCGTTTTTAATAGTCATAAAAATTCTAGTGGACAAGCAATCGCTAGTTATTTGACTAACCAACAAGCAGCTTATTTTGAAAATAATGGAACATTTTATCTTGAGTCTGGTTCTTTCTTTGGAAAAATACATGCTTCTTTAGAAAACGGAGATGAAAATTCGAAAATAATTGTTGGAGATGTCCAATGTTATGCAACAACAAAAGAACTTACTAATAATGATTTTACAGATTCTTTAAAAGCAGATATAAAATTTGCTCAAGATACTTCTTTAATTTCTGACTATGATTTATTGCCTAATACTACATATATGTGGGAAGAAGATGAACAATCAAATAAAGCATTTTGGTATATTCCTGGATACGTACTTAATTTTAATATTTTATCTAGCAGTGGTGGAAACATAAATGACGATTTCAGTTTCGATGTTAGACTAAATAACAATGATAATGAAATTTATAGTTTCAATAATAATAGTCAACTCTACTTGAGGGTTGAACCTGGAACTACTTTTGAGATTATTAATCCTGTCAACATATCATCCTTTAAATTTGAAGATGAAAGCGATGTAATGTTCAATACTGTATATACTGCTAATTCAAGCATTAATTTTAATATTAAGCCAAACGAAATTAACGCTGTTGATAAAATAGCCCGTGTTAGTATTTATAATGTGACAGACAATTCAGAAAAAGATTCATACTCATATGATAGCGAGACAAAATTAACATTAAAAGCAAAATTCTATGATAGTTCTAATAATGAAATTACTGATGTTTCCGGTCTAGATATAGAATATAAATGGAGTGTAGATGGTGTAGATCAAAGTAATAATACTGATAATTTTGAATATACATTTAAACAAGAAGAAAATGAAAAGATTTATAATGTGGCACTATCAGTAAGTTTAAAAGTAAATAATGAAATCGTTTTTGAAGAAAACACCTCTATTAAAATAACAATCAATGTAGACCCTGGGTGCTTTAGTTCTGGAACTCTTATTACAACTAATAATGGTGAAAAGAAAGTTGAAGATTTAACTAGAGATGACCTAATTTTAACATTCAACCATTATTCTGGTGAATATGAATATAAGCCTATTTTAATGCTAATTAACCATGGTGATAGATATCATGATGTTATTGAATTAAACTTTAATGACAATACAAATTTTGAGGTTATCAATCATCATAGTTTATTTGACATAAGTGAAAATAAGTATGTCGTAATTAATGAAACTAATTATACCAATTATATCGGACATCGTTTTTTAAAATATGAAAATGGTTTGAAAAAAATTGTTACTTTAACTAGCGTTAATATTACAACAAAATATACCGGATCTTATACATTGATTACTGATGGAAATTATAATTGTTTAGCTAATAATTTATTAAATATAACTCCTTCAATTAAAGGTTTCTACAATATCTTTGATTATGATGAAAATCATGTATATAAGGCTTCAAAGGTAGAGCAAGCTATTGAAGAATATGGTTTATATTCATATGATTATTGGCAAGATTACATTGATTATGATGTTTTTATTGGATTTAATGTTCCTTATCTTAAGATTTCAGTAGGCAAGGGTTTAGTTAATGAAGAGTATTTGTTCTATTTAATTAGATGGTATTATTCAATGATTGAATCAGGTGAAGCTATTATTTATTAACAAAAAATAAAAATAACGTGAATTCTTAAACTAAATTCCGTTTCCTGTAGGTAAAATAAATAACGAATTTAATTAGAATAATTTATCAAATGCTTCTTGTCCAA
>CALVRV010000008.1 GCA_944358865.1 uncultured Bacilli bacterium
GGATAATATTAATAAGCATAGTGTAAAGGATTGAAATGACAATCTAGTACCACAAAATGGTACGAAACTAGTTCAAGGGTACGAACTTTTATGAAGAGGTACGAAATTGTATCAAATGTTATGTTTCTAGACAAAATTGCTAAAAATCTGTCTGGTATTATTCTAAATATGTTAGAATGGTTCAGTCTTTTTTTATTTTATTGGATAAATAGAAATTTATAAACCTCGTTAATTATCACCCATTTGAAATCAAATGAAATTAAATAAGAAAAAATAATGGTAAAAATTGAATCAGGAATTAAATAGTAGAAAAGTATGATAAAATTCTCTTAGATATATCAATTAAACAACAAGCTTTCTAAGAATAAATCAAAAACAATTATAAAGCGTAAAAAGAGAAAATTATTCTTAAAAAATTACATTAATTGTTAAAAAAAGAGGTGTATACAATATGTACTTTGAAAAGTTAGTAGAAGAATTTAAAAAAATTAATGAGGTAGAAGCATTAGCCTTAGGCGGATCAAGATCTTCAGACAATTATGATGAAAAATCAGACTATGATCTTTATGTTTACGTAACAAATTTACCTTCTTCAGAAGTGAGAAAAAGAATATTAGAAGAAACTTGTAGGTATATTGAACTTTCTAATTCATATTGGGAATTAGAAGATGATTGTACGTTAAAAGACGATATTGATATTGATATCTTATATCGCAATTTGGATGATTTTGCTAAAAATATCTCAAGAGTGGTGGATGATGGAGTGGCTTCTAATGGTTACACTACATGTTTATGGCATAATTTAAAGACTTGTAAAATTTTGTTCGATAGAAATGGTAAACTTGAAAAATTAAAGAAACAATATGACATTAAATATCCAGACAAGCTAAAAGAAAACATAATAAAAAGGAATATGTCTTTATTAAGTGGTTATCTGCCTTCATATGATAAGCAAATAGAAAAAGCTTTAAATCGTTCTGACTTTATTAGTGTCAATCACCGTTTAGCAGCCTTTATTGAATCTTATTTTGATGTTATATTTGCAGTAAATGAGATTACTCATCCAGGCGAAAAGAGAATGATGTTTTATGCATTAAAAGAATGTAAAATTTTGCCAAAAGATTTTAAAAGGAATTTTGATTTATTATTATCTAACGCTTTTATTGATAAAGAAATATTTTTAGATACTCTTCAAAGAATAATAAAAGAACTACAAGCGATTATAAATTTTTAAAAGCAACGCCTCTAACAAAAAGATAAAAGTATTTTTAAAATGTAGAAGAGAATATAAAACTTTTATATTGTTTTTGAATTTATATATTTAATTTTAAAAGCGCTTTCGAGGTTTGTTTTTCAAAACGAAAAATAATCTTTAACATAAAAATTTGAATTTTTAGGTAATTTTCGCACAAAATTAATCTAACTAAAATAATTGCAAGAATTTGCAAAAATTTTAGTTAGGATTGCATAAAATGATTAAAAGAGATATATATCTACAAAAGATTATAGATAGAATGAATAATGGAATGATTAAAGTCATTACTGGTATAAGAAGATACGGAAAATCTTATTTATTATTTGAAATTTTTTATAAATATTTGCGTTTTTAAGAAATCTTCTAATAATAAAATTATTACTTTAAAAGTCTCAATAGAAGCAAATGTTAAAAACCTTATTGGTGATTATTATAAAGTAGCAATAATCGTTTCTAGAGATTTATCTAAATACGGAAGAATTTTTAAACTGATCACTTTTTATAAAAGTAAAATAATTGCGCAGTATAAATATAATAATTGGACAATAATAGTGTTAAACTGCGCAAAAAAGTTTATTTATTAAAAACTGCGCAGTATGTCAATCACATTTAAATTTTGTTAATAAATATTCGCCTCTTTTTAATCAATAACTATCACCTAATCTATTTAAGTTAAAAGGAAGAACAACAAAACTGGCATAGTTACAATTACTTTGTCACATAACAAAAAATAGTTTTTCAATATTTATCCAACAAAAAGTATTGATAGAAATATAAAAGTTGGGTAAAATAATACTGGGTGATAAATAATGAGCATGCTTATGACGGTTATTTCTCGTGAAGAAGTACGAAATGAGAATATGATAACTGAATATACAAAAGAGCTTGAAACACTACCAAAAGGAAAAATAACCCCGAAAACCGTAAATGGAAAAATTTATTATTATCTCTATTACCGTGATGGGAAAAAGGTAGTGAGTAAATATATTGGCAAGGATGAGAAAAGTTTAATCGCTGTTCGTGAAAAACTTACTCGCCGTAGTCAGATAGAAGAAATTATAAAGAAACTAAAAGAAGAAAAAACACAAATCAAGAGGCTGGAGGCAATGTTATGATATTATACCATGGTAGTAATATGGTAGTAAAAAAGCCAAAACTTATCGAACAAAATAGATTCCTCGACTTCGGATATGGTTTCTATACGACAACCAATAAAGAGCAAGCCAAGAACTTTGCCCAAAAGGTTGTGGCGCGTAAAGGTGGTACACCGACAGTCAACGTATATAAGATAGACAATAATATCGGTAGTGAACTACTTAAAATCAAGCGTTTCAATGCTCCTAATGAGGAATGGCTCGACTTTGTTTCCGCACAAAGAAATGGAACGTATGATAGGGAGCAATATGACCTTATAATCGGTGCGGTTGCAAATGATGATGTTTATAGAACGCTTCAAGTGTACTCTACGGGACTTTTGACCAAAGAGCAAGCACTTGAAGCCCTAAAGATTAAGAAATTGTTTGACCAATATGTCTTTGCGACAAACGAGGCAATTTCACTCTTGAAATTTGTTAAATCCGAGGAAGTATGATAAATGGACGAAAAATTTAACTCTATATTGAGTATCGCACTTATACCACAAATCATTGACCTTATTGTGAAAAATGAAGGACTTGATGATATTTCCGCTATAAAGGAATTTTATTGCTCCAAGACCTATGAAATGCTTGCTAAAGAGGAAACAAAGATGTGGCATTTCAGTCCTATGACCATTTATTCAATGTGGAAATATGAAAAAAAGACGGGGGAAGTTGTTTTTCCGGAGGAATAAGTTATGAGTAAAGAATTACCGTTTATGGTGCTTTGTATTGAAGAATATAAAAACCAAAAAGGACTTACAGGTAAGGAAGTTATGACCTTGTTTAATAAGTATTCGGTATGCGAATATATCCGAGACTTTTATGAGGTGTTACACACTACTGGAACAAGATATATCGTCAATGATATCGACCTTTATATCAAGTCTCGCCAAACTGCATAAATTAAATATCGCTTTTTCTTATCTTCATCATTTAATATTGTTACTTTCTTAAAGTGCAAATTGCACTTTGAAATTGCACTTTAGATATAATATGGTATAATAAAAACATGAAAGAAAGTGACAATAAGAAATATATTATTGAAACTGGAATTGGTTTACAGGCTGTTGATCAACTTAAAAATTCATCATATTTTTTAAGTGAAACAAATAGATATATTAATGGTGAGATTTCTTTAGAAAAATTAGATGCAATTATTACTTCTTATTATAAAAATAAACCTAATAGTGATAATAGAACTGAAGAGGCTGATAAAATATCAATTCGAATAGCGAAAATTATTTGTGAAGACTCTTTTACTTTTACTGTGGGTCAACTTTTAACTATTCATAAAATTCTTTTTGATGGTCTATTGAAACATCCAGGTGAACTAAGAAATTATAACTTTTCTAAAAAAGAATGGGTCTTAGATGGTGAAAGTGTCACTTATGGTGATTATAGAGAATTAGAAATGACTCTCCAATATGATTTGGAATTAGAAAAAAAGTTTACTTATAAAGGTTTATCAATTGATGAAACAATTGAGCATCTTGCTATTTTTATATCTAATCTATGGCAAATACATCCTTTTGAAGAGGGCAACACTAGAACAATCGCGGTTTTCTTTATTAAATATTTAAGAAGTTTAGGTTTTGATGTGACTAATGATACATTTGCTAAGAATGCATGGTATTTTAGAAATTCTTTAGTCAGAGCAAATTTTAATAACATTACCAAGGGAATTTTTATAGATAGAGAATATTTAATTAAATTTTTAAGAAATCTCATTTTAAAAGAGAATAATATTTTAAAAAATAAAGATTTACATATTTCAAATATTAATTTTAAAAATTATAAGAGTCCTAGAGAATCATTAATTTTAAAATTTATTAAAGAAAATCCAAATATTACCGCTGGTGAGCTTGCTATAAAAATTGGTGTTTCTTTAAGAACTATTAAAAACATTTTAAAGGTAATGAAAAATAATAATAAAATTAAAAGAGTTAATGGTAAACGTTATGGACATTGGGAAATAATATAATTTCTAATATTTATTTTGTTATAGATACAAATAAGAATTGAATAAGTATATTTTATCTATAAACGTTTGACACTTTTAAGTTAACATTTATACTAGACAATCATATCGAATTAGAGGCAAATTACTTTATGATGAGGAAGGTGATGCTGGAAGTCGTTAGATACCAACATTTTCGACCGCTGAAAAACCACAATTTCTAATTGACAATTATACAAAATAAAAATTATCCGCTAATGAAATGAATAATATTAAAGAAAAATAAAAATTCATAGTAGTTAGAAATAAGATTTATTTAAGCGTGTATTAATTAATTGATAAATATTAACTTACCTTTTTGATTGCTTTAAACAACAGTTTAAAAATATAAGAAAATCTTTTTAATAAAACTTGTTTTTAAACTTTATATAAAACAAGTTATAAATTTATATTGAGGAGATACTTAAAATGACACCACTTAGTTATATCAAGATGCTTATATTATAGGCATTAATAAACCAATTGAAACTTTTGAAGGAAAAGTTATTGCAATAATAAATCGAAAAAATGATATCGAAGATAAATTAGTCGTTTGTAAAGAAGATAAGACTTTTTCTAAAGAAGAAATTAAAAAAGCAAAGTTTTACTAATTCACGTTGTAAAAGTCTTGAAAATAATCCTCTTTTTAATAATATTACCTGTTTTCCGCGTTTCGACACTAAAATCTAGTGTATTATAGCAAAAGAAGGGAAATATTAAATTTTTAATTGTTATAAATTTTAAAAAAAGATAAGTATTAAAAAACAAAAATTATAAAACGCTAAAAGGAATCGTTTGTTATTTTCATAATGAATTATAATTGCTATAATAACAAAGGAAATTATATGGATAAAACTTTACTTAAAATTGAAAATCTTAATAAGACATATCCTACTTTTTCTTTAAAAGATGTTTCTTTTCAAATAAAACCAGGAGAAATAATGGGTTTTATTGGACGTAATGGTGCTGGAAAAACAACCACATTAAAATGTATTATGAATCTTGTACATTTTGAAAGTGGTGGCATCAGCGCTTTTGAAAGTGATATGAGTAAAAACGAATTAGAAAATAAACAACGAATAGGTTTTGCCTTAAGTGAAATAAATTATTATCCAAATAAAACTATTAAAACATTAATGGATGTCACTAAACGTTTTTATAAAAATTTTGATGAAAAGAAATTTAATGATGCGTGTAAATTATTTAATTTAGATATTAATAAAAAAATTGAAGAACTTTCTAGTGGAATGAAAGTTAAATATTCTGTAGCGATTGCCTTATCTCATCACGCTGAATTATTAATATTAGATGAACCTACTTCCGGTTTAGATCCTGTTTCTAGAGATGAGGTTTTAGATATATTTAGAAATATTGTAAAAGATGGTGATCGCGCAATATTATTTTCAACACATATTACTAGCGATTTAGATAAATGCGCTTCTGATATTACTTATATTCATGATGGAGAAATTATCTATACTGGTAAAAAACAAAATTTTATTGATTCATATCTTTTTGTTATTGATAAAAGTAATAATAAATCTCTCCTTAATAAATATATATCATATAAAGAAATAGATAATCATATCGAAGGACTTATCAACTCTAATATAAAAGATGAATTTATTAACGAAGATATCAAATTAGAAAAACCTGATTTAGAACAAATAATGGTATATCTAGAAAGGAGTAAAAATAATGAAAGCTTTGATCTATAAAGAATTTAAATTGGCTATGCATCCAATTTGCTATATTTTTATATTTTTATTTCCTTTTATGATTTTAATTCCTTCTTATCCTTTAGGTGTTGCTTTTATTTATGTTTTAGCTTGTTATCCAGTATTATTTTTAGGTGCAAATAAAGGGCAACAAAGTAATGACTTATTATTTTCTACTTTACTTCCAGTTCGTAAAAAAGATGTGGTTTTTGCAAGGATTATTACTGTTTTCTTTATGCAATTTGCAACAATATTAATGATGTCTATACTTTATCCGCTTGCATTTTATGTTCAAGAAATGCTTATCGCTAGCGGTGAAGAACTTGTTAATGCTGGTATCGGTTTAGATGGATTTATTTCATTAATTGCAATCGCGTTAATTGCATTTTCTATTTCTGATTTAACGTTTTTCCCTATATATTATAAAAAAGGAAAATCTATTGTTTTATCAACAATATCAACCATAATTGTTTTTACGATATTTATTTTTATTTTTAGTGTTATATTATTTTATATTCCAGGAATGGAATGGTATGTAAATATTGTAAGCGGTGAAATTTGGATACAAGTTATTTTATTAATTGCTTCGTTAATTATATATGTTTTATTACATTATTTAGTTTATCATATATCATCTAAAAGATTAGAAAAAGTCGATTTTTAAAAATTATATTTCAACAATATCTAATTTATTTAAATATTTTAATAATTTCTTTTTTTCATGTCCTAAAATAATTATTTCATGATTACCTAAAGGAGATTTTAATAACTTATCTAAATTATTAAAGCGACAAATTATTTGTGTTCGACATAAATTATCTTTATATTGATTTTTAATGATAGTTCCTTCATTAATAAAACATTTATCAAAAGAAGAATTTAATCTAAATAATGTTGCTTTTCCTAATTTGACATTACCATGAATTCCTACACCAATATTTGATTCATAATGACTATCAAAATTAAAAGATGTACACATCAAAAGTGGTATAGTGCAATGAGCAAGCAATATTTCGTTTTTAGCAAGATTAATTTTACATGGATTGCATTGAAAAGATGGTTTATTTAAAACATTTTTAATTATATACATGGCAATCATAGAAGGAACATCACCTTCACATGTAGCGATGATTCCATCATCATTAAATTTACTAAGAGCAAGACACGCTGTAGTGTTAATACTATTTAAAAGATCAAAACAACGGATTGTAAAACCTTTTAAATGATATTTATTAACAATTTCTTTTAATACAAAATAAAGCTTGTTTGCTAATGTAATATCATTAGTGTTTATATTTTTAAAGTTAGAAATAATTTCACTATTATTTTTGTAAGAATAATTATTATATAAATCAATAATTTCTTTCATATCGATATTAACAATATTTATATTAAATTTATTAAGCAATGTATCATTATTAAAATTAGAAGAAATTAGCCAATCACTAGGTTTACCAATTAAACCTAGATTGATATATTCTTTAGGTTTATTTTCTAATATTAATTTTTTAATTGTTTTACGCAAATAAGAATTATTTCCATGCAAAACTTGACCTTTTAATTGATTATTTTTTATATAAGCCATAATTTCTAGGGCTGCCGCTAAAGAGTTATTATTAGAATAAGTTAATATATAATACGGTTCTTTAAAATATTTTAAATTGTTTAAAAAGAAAGATTCACTTCCTCCAGATTGAACTAAAATTAAAGATAAATCACAATCTAAATATAAATTTTGAATATTTTCTTCAATTATAAAATATAAATCGTCAGAATTTAATTTATCAATTAATGTTTTTGTTGTAATATTAATGACATTTTCATTATGTAAAGATGATTTAATTGGATATATTTTTACTTTCATAGACTTAATACACTATTATTTTACCATGGTTTTTAAAGCCACTTGCAAGAAAATATTTCTGTATTTATAATATTTTGCATGACTAAGAAAAGACTAGGCCTAAATATTATTATATTTTATATTTTAATGATGTTTTTGGTTTTATGTTTTGAAACATTAAATTTTATTGTTTTACCAAATAGCAAAACAATTGATATTTATGCATTGATTTGTTTTACGACATTGATATCTATATTTCTTGTTTGGTTTCTTCTTATTTGTCAAAAACCAAAATTAGATAAAAAGACTATTTTATTTTTTCTTCTTTATATAGTTATATTATTTGTCGGTATATTTGGAATTTATAATATTGATCCTATTTATGAATTAGACCAGGGTAGCTTCTTTTATGAGGTTTCTATAACAAATCAAGTTGCCTGGACATTACAATGGATTTTAGGTATTAGTGTTATATTCTTATTTATTTTTTCTTTTATTAAAAATCTTTTATCTATTAAATCAATTAAATTTATTTTATGGATAATTGTTTTAGTTGGATTAATTGCTATTTTATATTCATTAATTTTTGAATATGAATATTATATTAAAGCCTTCACAGGGCAAGGTAATTTAACTGATTTAGTTAAATCATTTTTACAACATCAAAATAATTATGGTCAAGCTTTAATGATTTCTATAGCAGCGTTAATATTATTAAATGCAATTCAATTTAAGTGGTGGCATTATATTTTGATGACAATTCTTTATATTGGAATGATATTTACAACTTGTTATATCGCTCTTGCGTTTTCTTGCTTTATGTTTGTTGTTTATGCCTTTTATGTATTTTTTAAAACTTATAAGAGACATCCTAAACTTAATTTAAAAACTCTAATTATTACTTTTTCATGTTTAATATTAATTTTCCTTATTTGTTTAATTTTATATTATTTAGATAATCCTACTATTTGTTCGATTAAAACTTTTTTAGAAGCTAATTTAGATAATAAAAATTTTGGATCATTAAATGGTCGTGTTGGACTTTGGTTAAGAGCGCTATCAACTTTACAAACACCATTAGATTATATGTTTGGGCATGGCTTTTCTAATTTTAATAATCTTATGTCTTCCTATAATCAATCTATTAATGGTAGGGGAACAACATTTGTAGATTCTGCTTTTATTCAAATTATTTGCTCTTATGGTATTGTTGGTCTAATTATTTATCTTAGTGTTATTTTCTTTATTTTCTATTTTGCTATTCGTCTTTATTTAAAAAGAAAAAATAGATATGTAATGGCATCTTTATTAATTTTATTTACTTTTGTTATATACTCTATTTTTGAATCATATATTTTATTTATTCCAAATCTTATTGGTGCAGCGTCTTTATTTCTTATTCTTGCACCTATTTTAATTGAAAATAACATAATTAAAATAAATAAAGAAAATATTATTATTGAAACCAAAAAATATGTCTTTGATAAATCAAAATTGTTTTCTTATGGTTTCTTTATTAATTTTATTTTTACTTTATTTTTTGCCTTTGTTTTACTTATTAGTAATGCTTATCAAGATATCTTTATTAATCTATTTATTTTATCGCTTGTATCAAATCTAACTACACCATATATTTTATTTAAAATATATAGTAGTCATAATTATAAAAAAATATTATCTATATTATTAATTCCAATTTTGATTTTTATTATAAATTTAAATATTTCTATAAGTGTAGCTTTTAATAGTTTTATTTATAGTCTTATTATTATTTTAATTATTCCAACATTATTATTTTTAATCCAAGATGATAATTTTAAAATTTATCTAAATTTAATATATAAAAATGGTATTTATAATTTTGCTATACCGCTAGTGGCAAACTTAATTATTTTTATTCCATTTTCTATTGCGATTAGATATTTTAATGTTTTTAGTTTTGTTACTTCCTTATTAGTGTCATTAATATATTTAGTAATATTTATTCTTTTTACTTATTATTACGCTAGTTCAATGAATCGTGGTAATGTATTTAATTTTTTCTTAGAATTTGATCTATTAATTACAAATAATGAATTAAAAAGATATCAAAACGATTTGAAAATAAAAAATATTTAAAATTTTTAATATACTTTGTATATTAATAAAATTATTTTTAAAATATTTTAGCAATCTACTTGACAGAGTGCTAATTTGTACTATACTATAGTTAGCACTTGAGAAGTGAGAGTGCTAAAAGGAGGACAAAACTTATGTCAAACATTTCTAAATATCGTCACAATTCATTTGATTTATTCGATCCATTTTTCGATGATTTCTTTGGTGATTTCCACACAAATAATGAAATCATGAGAACTGATATTGTCGAAGAAGATGATCACTACTTATTAAAGGTTGAAGTACCTGAAATTAAAAAAGAAAATATTAAATTAAGTCTTAACGATGGCTATTTAACTATCAATGTTTCTTATCGTGAAAATAATGATGAGAAAAAACATGGTAAATATTTAAGAAGAGAAAGACATTTTGGTGAAGCAAGCCGTAGCTTCTATGTTGGTGAAAACGTCAAACAAGAAGATGTCTCTGCTTCATTAGAAAATGGTGTATTATCTCTTATGGTTAAAAAACCAGAAGTAAAACAAAGCGAAAAACAATATATTGAAATTAAATAAGATAAATTTACATAGTTAATCTTTAGCCCACCTTTTGGTGGGTTTTCTTTTGCTTTGATTAATCTTATAATATAGTTAATATTCAAGGAGAAAAATTATGTGTACTGCTATATTTTTAAAAAGTAATAATCATCATATTTTTGGTCGTAATTTAGATGTTGAAGAAGATATTAAAGATCGTAAAGTAATTATTACACCTAGAAATTATCCTTTAATATTTAAAAAAGAAAATATTATTAATAATCATTATGCTTTTCTTGGTATGGCTATTGATGTTAATAATACACCATTATATTTTGATGGCATGAATGAATATGGTTTATGTATCGCTAGTTTAAATTTTCCTATTTATGGATGTTTAAATGATGTTAAAGATAATCATATTAATTTATCAAGCTATGAGATTATTAGTTATGTTTTAGCTAAATTTAAAACAGTAGATGAAGTTAAAAATGCATTATTTAATTTAAATATCACTAATATTGATTTTAATGCATATTTAAAATCTGTTTCATTACATTATTTAATTAGTGATAAAGATAAATCTATAGTCATTGAACAAACTGTTGATGGAGTTAAAATTTATGATAATCCATTTAATATTTTAACTAACGCTCCTGAATTTTCTTATCATGTTAGAAACATAAATTCTTATTTAAATTTTAATAATAAATATCCTGTTAATAATTTTAAAAATATCGATTTAAAACCTTATTGTGTTGGAGACAATATGATTGGAATTCCTGGAGATTATTCAAGCAATTCTCGTTTTATAAAAGGATCGTATTTAATAAATAATGCAATATATGATGATGAAGATATATTATTTTGCCACCAACACATTTTAGAAAATTTAAAGATGGTTAAAGGTATTGCAACATCAAGTGATGGCAGGGCAGAATATACCGCCTATAGTGCTTCTTTTGATCAAGATAACTTAATTTATTATTTTAAAAACTATAATTCACTTTCATATGAATTTGTTAATTTAAATAAAATTGATAATCTTGATGATGTTAATTTAATATTTGGTTAATTTTGTTCAAAATATGGTGCAAAACCTAAATAATTATAGAAAATTTATAATTTTATCTATAAAATAAAATTGTCTTTTTTCGGAGGGGTTATAAATGCAACGATTAAGAGCCTTCAATATCGTCAATTTAACATTAAATTTATTAATATTATTGTTATCTTTGGCAAGCTTAATTATTTTATTTTTTGATCTAGGATTTAGTTGTTTTAATTATTTTACAACTTGGTGTGCTTTACTAGGAGGCTCAATCGCGGTTATTGGTGTTGTTTATAATTGTTTAAAAGAAATTTATAAAGAATATAAAATCCCTAAATCAATATCTGCTTTAAAATTATTAAATGTAACAAATTTATTAGTTTGCTTTTTCTCCACTTTAGTTTTTATTGGTCCAGGTTATCTTTTTGAATCTTATTTTTATCTAATTAGAGTAATAGTAACCATATTAAGTTTTATTAATTATATCTTATTTGATTTTTGGCATAAATTATCATTTAAATATACTTTATTTGGTGTTATCCCAATTACTTTATATATGTTAATTTATTCATTTTTAATGGTATTTGATGTTTTAAAACCTTTATATAATTTTGAAAATATTCATGCGAATAGTTGGTATATAACACTTCTATTCTTTGTTATTATCATGTTAGGGGCAGTATTACTTGGCTGGGTTAGCAATTTATTAAATCATTTATTTAGAAGATTGTTTATTGGTGAAGAATATATTGCAAGTGGTAAGACTACAATTATTCCAAAATTAGTTTTAGAAGGTGAACAAGAAGCTAATAATATCCAACAAAACGAAGATAATAAAAATACTGATAATCAAGATTTAAATAAAAAAGAAGAAGAAAATGTCACTAATAAAGATGAAACAAAACAAGAATCTAGTGAACAATTAAATAAACCAATTTCTTCATATCAAAAGAAATTTACATCTCGTGTTTATCATATCTCTAGACAAAAAATGGTAGGGAAATGGCAAGTTAAACTTGCAGGTAGTAAAAAGCCGATTAAATATTTTGATACTCAATTAGAGGCAATTAATTTTGCAAAAGGGTTAGTAAAAAATCAAGGTGGATCAATACGTATTCATTCTGTTACAGGTCAAATGCGTAAAAATTAATCTTTATAAATTAAATTATTTAAAAAATCATTATATGAGGCATCTTTTCTAATAAGATGCTTTTTATATATTTCTTTTAATTCCTTATAAGCAGTTTTTTTAATTTTTTTGGTATTAGGATTTTTTAATTTATTTAATTTTGATAAATCAAACGCTAATAACAATTTTTTTCTAAAATAAGAATGTGTAAATATCTTTAATAATTTTTCATCATTACTCTCTTTAATATTATTCATTATAAAAGCTGAAACGTTTATATTATCTTGATAACAACTAATCGCTCTAGTTAGACTAGAAACATTATCTTTATTGTAAAAATAAAGCAAATCAGGGATATTTATAACGATATTAGAATTTTTAAAAGCTAAAAAATTAGTTAGTGAATCTTCATAAACAAAATTAAATTTCTTTTTAAATTGAAAATTATTAACAATATTTAAAAGTAAATCTTTTCGATACATTTTAATTGTCATAAATGATCTTATATATGCATCAAAAAATAATTTTTTAATAGCGTTATATTTATTTAAAACACATTTTTTTCTTAAAGGGTATGATATCTTTTTATTATTTTTATATCGATAAGAAGAACAACAAACAATATCAGCATTATATTTTGTGATATTTTTAAACATTACTTTTAAAAAATTTTCATGATAAAAATCATCACCATCTAAAAAACATATGTATTTTCCTTTTGCTTTTAAGATGCCATCGTTACGTGAAAAAAATGCTGAATGATTTTCTACATTATAATAATTAAAATTGTCATATTTATCTTTATATGATTTTAATATTTCTTCAGTTTTATTATCATTATTTGAATCAGAAATAACAATTATTTCATACGTTTTATCAAAATTTTGATTAAGAACTGAATCAATAGCGCGATTTAAATACGCCACTTGATTGTGGGTAATTATAATAACACTTATATCAAAGTTATTTTCTTTCATAAATTAATATTAGCATAATTGCATTATTTTGTTTACAATAATACGTGCTACAAAGTAGCAAAAGAGGTGAATAAAATGAGAAACAATATTTTAAAAGTCTGCGCTTTACTTATTAGTAGTTTATCGTTAAGCAGTTGTACTTTTATTATTGATATTTTTGATAGTTCTTCATCAAATTCTACTAGTTCGAGTAATGATCCAAACATTTATACTTCTCTTTCTACAACGACAACAACTTATGAAGAAAATTCATTACTTATTTATGAAAATCCTAATCCATTAGTGTTAGAAAAAGGTGGTTATCATGACATTAATTTTGATAACGCATCTGTTAATAATTTAATTTATACATATTCTGATATAAATGATCATAGCATCTATTCTAATATCGATAATGCACCTTCAGTAGGTGAATTAAATATTTTAGTTGTCCCTGTTCAATTTGGTGACACTGATATTAACGCTGATGAAAAGACTAGACTTGATATTTATAATGCTTATTTTGGTGATGAAGAAACGACAGGTTTTGAATCTGTGAGCAGTTATTTTTATAAAACAAGTTATGGACGTTTAAAAATATCAGGTGTTGTTACACCTTGGTATCAAACTAATGTCACAAGTCGAATTGGAAACGAAACTCAAGTTGCATCTTTAGCAGATCGCGCTTTAGATTGGTATAAACAATCTTTTAATGATGATGCGACAACATTTGATAGCGATAGTAATGGCTATATTGATTGTATTTGTTTAATTTATAATGTTCCAAGTAACTATAATGGCAATGATAATTTATGGGCTTATACATATTGGGCAAATAATGTTAGTAATATTGCTAGTCCAAATGTATCGACATTTTTTTGGGCCAGTACTTCATTTATGTATGAATCTAGATATTGTGATATTGATGGACATACCTACATTCATGAAATGGGTCATGCACTTGGATTAGATGATTATTATAATTATGATGATTATTCTTATGAAAATGTTGCTGGTGGATACATTATGCAAAGTCATAACGTTGGTGATCATGATCCATTTAGTAAGATGGCTTTGGGTTGGGTTGACCCATTAGTGGTGTATGGTTCAACAACTGTCACGTTAGAATCATTTACTGAAAGTGGTCAATGCATTGTTTTAAAAGGCAATCAAGATCAAAATATGAATTCTCCTTTTGATGAATATATAGTTATTGATTTATATACTCCAACAAATTTAAACAAATTTGATAGCGATCATCTTTTAAGCGCTGGTTATCCACAAGGTCCAAAAACAACTGGTGTTAGAATTTGGCATGTTGATTCCCGTCTAGCTAAGTATCATTCAAGAGGTAGTTGGAGTTATGAATTAGTTAGTGAAATTGAAGATGGATATTATTATCAAACTGCCTGTTCTAATTCTACCGATTTTATGGGATATGGAACTAGTATTTCTGAATGCATTAATTATCGTTTATTACATCTTTTAGAAAAAGATAATCGTTTTGATTTTAAAGATGGTGATTACTTTGACGCAAATGACATGTGGTATGCAGGTGAAAGTTTTACATTTGAAAAATATAATCAATATTTTGCTGATTATCCAACACTAAATAATGGTGAAATGTTTAATTTTGAAATTACAGTTGATACAATAATAAATAATACTGCAACAATTACAATAGAGGTTAATTAATGGAAGAAATTAAAATTAAAAATAAAACTTGGACGATACTTGAAACTATTAAAGAAAATCGTTGTTATAAAGTTCAAAGAAAGAAAAAAGTCGGCATTTTGAAAAAATTTATTAGCGAATCCGATGAATTTTCAAATTTTTTGGATTTTTATAAAAGATTAAAAATCGCTAATGTGAGAATGCCTAAAGTTCTTGTTATTGATAAAAAAAATTCCTATGTTGTAGTGGAATATTTACAAGGTGAACTTATTTTAGATTTATTATTAAAAGACAATTTAAATGAAAAGATTTATAGCGATATTTTTGAACAAGATTGGTTAGCAAGATATGAAAAAATATCATTAAATTTCTATCCAGAAAATTGGCTTATTTCTAATGATAAATTGTATTATTTACCATTTGTTTTTAGTGATGGTATTGATGAAAATAAAACTTTTGAAAAATACTATATTCGTTATTGGTTTTTTAGTAAAGAATTTGTTAAACATGCAGAAAGTTTAAATAAAATTGTTAATAAATCTCGATTAAAAGATGAATATCAACTAAATAAAGATATTGTTCTTACTACGATTAAACATCACATTATTTAAAGATTATGGAAAATATTATTTTTAATATCGATTCTCATCAAAATTTAGTTAAAAAATTAGCAAAACTTTTAAACATGGAAGTAGGGAAAGTAAAAACTACTTATTTTTGTGATGGGGAAGTAATGTCAAAATCTTTAAGTGATGTTAAAAATAAAAATGTTTTTATTGTCCAATCTAGTGATAAACCCGCTGTTGAACATATATTTAAAATATTATTACTAATAGATTCTGTTAAACATGCAGGAGCAAAAAATATTTATTTATTTATGCCATACTTTGGTTTTTCAAGACAAGAAAGAATATCCTGGACTAATGAACCAAATTCTTGTCAAGTAGTTGCTCGTTGCTTATCAATAAGCGGAATTAAAGCTTTATATAGTATAGATTTACATCATCCTATTATTTATTCATTTTTCGATGTACCTGTTATTGATATTCATCCACATGAAATATTTAAAAACTATTATTTAAATTATTTTTTGAAAAATAATATTAGTCTTGATGATGTATGTGTTGTTGCGCCAGATCATGGTGCAAATCAAAGAGCGCATCAATTAAGTGATGCTTTAAATTTAAAAAATGAAGTTGTTATTTTAACTAAACATAGACCAAAAGCTAATAATTGTGAAATACTCGCTATTGATGGAGAAGTTAAAGATAAATATTGCATTATTATCGATGATATTATCGATACTGGTAAAACAATATATAACGCTAGCAAAATGTTAATTGAAAACGGAGCTAAAAAAATTTTTGTCGGTGCTAGTCATCCTGTTTTATCTAAAGGATATAGTAAATATTTACATAATAAATACATTGAAGATGTTGTCTTTTTAAATACTATTAATAAAAAATTACCATCTTGGATTTCTATTCTTGACATAACTCCTATTTTGATAGAGAATATTCAAGGCCTAATTGGCTAATTATAAATTAAGTGTTACCTTGCCTAACCACTTAAAAAATAAAACAAGGAGATGATTATTATTAAACTTACAGTAAAAGATATTACTTATAATGCAGTTATAGCGGCGCTTTATATCGCAATTACATTATTATCAATACCCATATCATATGGACAATTACAATTTCGTATTAGTGAAATTTTAGTTTTGCTTGTCTTTTTTAAGAAAAATTATGCTTATGGTATTTGTTTAGGAACAATGATAGCTAATTTTGGATCAACATTAAGTTTATGGGATGTTTTGTTTGGAACAATTGCTACTTTACTTGCCTGTATATGTATTATGTTTTCTAAACATTTATTATTAGCGATTATATTTCCAGTTATTTTTAATGGCCTAATTGTTGGCTTTGAATTACTTCTTTTTGTCAGCGGCTTACAAGCAGGATTTGTTGAATTTTTAGTTCTTGCTGGATGGGTAAGTTTAGGTGAACTGACCGTTATGATTGTTGGGTATCTATTATTTATGATTTTAAAAAGAAGAAAAGATTTTTCAAAAATAATTAATGGAAATCAAAATCTTGATTTTAAATTTTAATCAATTTATATAATTTTTATTGCAAAACCCTAATATTTTCTTAATTCTAATGAATTTTAATGCGTTTTTATTTAAAACAAAGATTTTAAAACATCATGGTTTTATATATAATATAACGCATGGAAAAAAAGTTTTATTTAGAAATATTACATGTTGATAAAAAAACAGGCGCAAGATATGGTATCTTACATACGCCACATGGTGATTGCGAAGTGCCTATGTTTATGCCTGTTGGAACTTTAGCAACTGTTAAAACTCTTTCTCCTGAAGAAATTAAATCTTTAGGCGCTGGAGTTATCCTTGCTAATACTTATCATTTATATTTAAGACCTGGAAGCGATATAGTTAAAAAAGCTGGTGGTGTTCAAAAATTTATGAACTATGATGGACCAATGTTAACTGACAGCGGTGGTTTTCAAGTTTTTTCTTTAGCTAAAAAAAGAGATATTGATGAAGAAGGCGTTACTTTTTCTAGCCATCTAGATGGAACTAAAATTAAATTTACACCTGAAAAGGTTATTCAAATTGAAGAAGATATCGGTGCAGATATTATTATGAGTTTTGATGAATGTATTCCTTATCCTGTCAGTTATGAATACGCAAAAGAGTCAACATTAAGAACTTTAAGATGGGCAAAAAGAGGAAAAGACGCTCATAAAAGAAAAGATCAAGCTCTATTTGGTATCGTTCAAGGCGGAGAATTTGAAGATTTAAGAAAGATGGCTTGTGAAACATTAACTAGTTATAATTTTGATGGTTATTCTATTGGCGGTACTTCTATTGGCGAGCCTAAAGATGTTTGTTTTAAGATGATTGAATATGCGACAAAATATTTACCTTTTGATAAACCAAGATATTTAATGGGTGTTGGCTCTATTGATTATTTATTAAAAGGTATTGCTTTAGGTGTTGATATGTTTGATTGTGTTTTGCCTACTCGTCTTGCCCGTCATGGTGCGTTAATGACAAGCCATGGTCGAGTCAACATTAAAGACGCTAAATATAAAGAAGATTTTACTCCTTTAGATGATGAGTGTGATTGCTATTGTTGTAAAAATTACACTAAAGCGTATTTAAGACATCTTTATGTATGTGATGAAAGTTTTGGAAAAAGATTAATGTCAATTCATAATATTCGTTTTTTAATCCATTTAATGGAAGAAGCAAGAAACGCTATTAAAGAGGATCGTTTTGAAGAATTTATGAATGAAACTTTAAAGAAGTTTAATGATGAAAGAGGTTTTTAATGGATATCAATTTATTTGATTTTGATTTGCCTGAACAATTAATTGCCCAGTCTCCAATTGATAAAAGAGATCATTCTCGTTTACTTTTAGTGGATGTTAATAAAAAAGAATATCAAGATAAGCATTTTTATGACATTATTGATTATTTAAATAAAGGCGATGTCTTAGTTAGAAACAACACGAAAGTTATTCCAGCGCGTTTATTTGGAATCAAAGAAAAAACAAACGCTCATGTTGAAGTATTACTTTTAAGACAATTAAAAGATGATTGTTGGGAGTGTTTGTGTGGTAATGCTAAAACTATTAAAGAAGACACTATTATTGATTTTGGTGATGGTCTATTAAAAGGAAAATGTATTGAAGTTAAAGATGAAGGAATAAGAATTTTAAAATTTATTTATCAAGGAATATTTTTAGAAATATTAGATAAATTAGGAAAGATGCCTCTTCCACCTTATATTAAAAAACAATTAGGAGATAATTCACGTTATCAAACAGTCTACGCTAAAGTAGAGGGAAGCGCTGCTGCTCCAACAGCAGGTTTTCATTTTAGTGAAGAATTATTTGAAAAAATAAAAAATAAAGGTGTCATTATTGTTGATGTTACTCTTCATATTGGTTTAGGAACATTTAGACCAGTAAAAGTACAAGATACTAAAGATCACATTATGCACAGTGAATTTTACCAATTAAGTAAAGAAGCATGTGACATTTTAAAT
This sequence comes from uncultured Bacilli bacterium, assembly GCA_944358865.1. Lineage (GTDB taxonomy): Bacteria > Bacillota_I > Bacilli_A > RFN20 > CAG-826 > CAJOOD01. The sequence goes on from CALVRV010000008.1 coordinate 19,474, forward strand.
CTAGCTAAAAAAGAGCATCGACGTATTATTGCTGTTGGTACGACATCATTAAGAACTTTAGAAGCTAATATGACTAAATATGGTGTTTTTACTCCTACTTATGAAGATACTGATATATTTATTCAACCTGGATATAAATTTAAAGCTATCGATGCTTTGATAACAAATTTTCATTTGCCTAAATCTACTTTAATTATGCTTGTCAGCGCTCTGGCTGGACGCGAATTTATTTTAAAGTGTTATCAACACGCAATTAAAGAGAAATATCGCTTCTTTTCTTTTGGAGATGCAATGTTTATTTATGATACACAAAAAGAATAATTATCATACTAAGATGCTAGATATTATATCTAGTTTAGGAAATAATAAACCTAAATTGCTTTTACATGTTTGCTGTGGTCCTTGTTTTACGATTCCTTACGAATATTTAAAAGATCATTTTAAAATTACTCTTTATTTTAATAATTCAAATATTTATCCATATGAAGAATATAAGAGAAGATTAGATGAATTAAAAAGATATTGTTTTGAAATTAACGCTGATATAGATATTGTTATAAAACCTTATGATAATGAAAAATATATGGAAGATATTTTACCATTAAAAGATATTAAAGAAGGTGGAACAAGATGTTTTCTTTGTTATGAAAAAAGATTGTCTGATGCTTATAAATTTGCTTATGATAACAATTTTGATTTTGTTAGTTCAGTAATGTCAATTTCACGTTATAAAAATGCAGATAAAATTAATGAGATTGGCTATAAATATCAAAATATTTATCCTAGTGTTAAATGGTTATACGCTGATTTTAAAAAAGAAAACGGCTATGAAAAATCTAAAGAAATTATTTTAAAACATCATATGTATTTTCAACATTATTGTGGCTGCAGTATTTCTTATGATGAATATTTAAAAAAGGAAAAAAACGAAAAATAAATCATTTTTTGCACTAAAAAATAATGATTTTGTTTAATTTTAATAGTTAAATTTTTAATTATTTTTATCTTCTTTTTTTCGCATTTAAAAATAATACATTTTATATTTATAAAATAATAGTTGACATAGTTAATAAATATAGGTATATTTTATTCGTTGACTGCGCGATGATATGCGAGGTTGCCGATACGCCTACAGGCGTTGTCATGAAGGGCTATCGGGGAATTTGCATGGAGCAATAGTTATGCCTGTAAAAATATAAAGGAGGAAACATCATGGCAAAAACAACCAAAATTCGTGTTCGTCTAAAATCATATGATCACGCTAATCTTGATAGCAGTGCAATGAGAATAGTCGAAGCTGCGAAAAACACTGGTGCTAAAGTTGTTGGTCCTGTACCATTACCAACCGAAAAGCAAGTGTTTACAATCTTAAGAGCGGTTCACAAATATAAAGACGCTCGTGAACAATTCGAAATTCGTACACACAAAAGAATTATCGATATCACCAATCCTAAAAAAGAGACAATTGATGCTTTAAGAAATCTTGATCTCCCAAGCGGTGTTGATATCGATATCAAATTATAAGAGGAGGTAAGAGCATGAAATCTATTTTAGGACGTAAGATGGGTATGACTCAAGTATTCGCCGCAGATGGAACAATGTATGCTGTTACCGTAGTCGAAGTCTTACCTAACATCGTTACACAAGTCAAAACAAAAGAAAAAGATGGCTATGAAGCGATTCAAGTTGGCTATGAAGATAAAAAAGAAAGCCGCGCCAATAAATGTGAAAAAGGTATCGATTTAAAAGCTGGTACAACTTGTAAATATCATCACGTTGAATTAAAAGGTGATGAAATGACCAATTATAAAGTTGGCGATGCAATTACATGTGATATCTTCAAAGCTGGTGAAATGGTCGACGTTATCGGAACTAGCAAAGGTCATGGTTATGCTGGTGTCATCAAAAGATGGAATCATCATATCGGACCAAAAGGTCATGGTTCTGGATATCATAGAGGCCAAGGTTCATTCGCTAACAATGGTCGTTGCAACAACCGTGTCATCCCAGGTAAAAAGATGTCAGGTCATATGGGCAACAAATCTGTTACTGTATTAAACCTAGTTGTTGTAGATAGCAATAAAGAAAAAGGTTACTTATTAATTAAAGGTGCCTTACCAGGACCTAAAAAATCATTAGTGGTCGTTCGTTCACCTATTAAAACAATTAAAAAAGCAACCCCAGTTAAAGAAATTATTAATAGAACAAAAAAAGAAGAAGTAGCTAGTGAAGTTGCTAGTGAAAATAACTAACTTGGATGGAAAGGAGAATTAAAATGGCAGAAAGAAAAACTATCAGCGTTAAAGTATTTAATAAAGCTGGCGAAGAAGTTGGAAAAGTCTCTTTAGATGCTCATGTCTTCAATGTTGAACCACATGCTCAAGCAATGTTTGATGCCGTCCAAGTCTATCAAGCAAATTCACGTCAAGCAACCGCTAAAACAAAAGTTCGTCATGAAGTAAGCGGTGGTGGTAAAAAACCATGGCGTCAAAAAGGTACAGGACGTGCAAGAGCCGGATCTTCTAGAAGTCCAATTTGGGTCGGTGGCGGCACTGTCTTTGGTCCAACTGGAGTCCAAAACTTCAAATTATCTCAAAACAAAAAAGAACATAACTTAGCTTTAAGAAGCGCATTATCTAGCAAAACTAAAAATGGCTTAATCGTTGTTGATTCATTAGCTCTTGATAGCAAAAAAACCAAAGATTTTGCAAATATGCTTAAAGCTTTAAAAGCAGAAACTAAAGTCTTAGTAGTAAGTGACAATTTAGATGAAAATCTTATCTTAGGTTGCGCTAACTTAAACTGGGTTAAATTAGTTTCTACAACCAATGTCAGCGTCTATGATGTCTTAAATGTCGACAATTTAATTATTAGTAAAGACGCAATTAAAACTTTACAGGAGGCTTTAAACTAATATGGCAGAAGAAGTTAAAAAAACCACAAGAGCAAAAAAAGCCAAAAAAGAAGAAAAAGTTGAGCAAGTTATAAAATTTGCAAAACCAACCTTCAAAGATTATGAAGTCATCTTGCATCCAATCATTACTGAAAAAACAATGACCTTAATGCAAGAACAAAATAAAATAACCTTAAAAGTTAGACCTGATACTAACAAAACTGAAGTAAAATTAGCGTTTGAAAGAATTTACCAAGTTGAAGTTAGCAATGTCGCAATTAGCAATGTAGTTAGCAAAGCTAAATCACGTGGAACAAGATATCCTGGTCGTATCTCTGGTTATAAAAAAGCTATCGTCACTGTTAAAGAAGGCGAAGCAATTGACTTATTTAAAGAATAAAGACGCGTACGCGTAAATAACTAAATTATAGGAGGAAGAAAATGTCTATTAGAACTTATAAACCGACGACACCAAGCCGTCGTAACATGACCAACACGACATTTGAAGAAATTACGGCATCCACTCCTGAGAAAAGTTTATTAGTCAAAAAGAATAAAACAGGTGGAAGAAACAATCAAGGCGTAATTACCACCCGTCATATCGGCGGTGGACATAAACAAAAATATCGTGTGATCGATTTTAAAAGAACAAAAGATGGTATTCCTGCAATTGTTAAAACAATCGAATACGATCCAAACCGTAATGCTTATATCTCACTAGTCGCATATTTAGATGGTGAAAAACGCTATATCATCTATCCACAAGGCTTAAAAGTTGGCGATAGAATTGTCTCTGGTGAGCAAGTTGATACTAAAGTTGGTAATGCAATGTTACTAGCGCACATTCCAGAAGGTAGCTTCATTCATAACGTTGAATTAACTCCTGGAAAAGGTGGTCAATTATGCCGCGCTGCCGGTACTAGTGCTCAAGTATTAGGTGCAGAAGGCAAATATGTTATCTTAAGACTTGCCTCTGGCGAAATGAGAAAAGTCTTAGCCAAATGCCGCGCAACTATCGGACAAGTTGGCAATGAAGATTATTCACTAGTAAATAAAGGAAAAGCTGGTAAATCTCGCTGGTTAGGCATTAGACCTACAGTTAGAGGTAGTGTTATGAACCCAGTCGATCACCCACATGGTGGTGGTGAAGGTAAATGTCCTGTCGGACGTGATGCACCTCGTACACCTTGGGGTAAACGTGCAATGGGTGTTAAGACCAGAAGAAATAAAAAGTCATCGACACAATTAATCATTCGTCGTCGTAATGGCGCTAAATAAGGACAAAGGAGGTAAATAATATGGCAAGAAGTTTGAAAAAAGGTCCATTCGTGGATGAACATTTAATGAAAAAAGTTGAAGCTTTAGATGCTGCAAACAAAAAAGAAATCATTAAAACTTGGTCAAGACGTTCTACAATATTCCCTATCTTTGTCGGACACACATTCGCTGTTTATAATGGCAAAGAACATATCTCAGTCTATGTTACAGAAGATATGGTTGGTCATAAATTAGGGGAATTTGCCCCAACTAGAAATTTCAGCGGTCACCATGGTAATAATGCCGCGGATAAGGCTGCAAGTAAATAGGAGGTAATATGGCACCAAGAAAGAAAAAAGAAGTTGTCGAAGAAACAAAAAACGAAGCAACTAAACAATCTAAAAAAGTAAAAAAAGAAAAAGTTGAAGAAAAACCTCCTGTTACCGAAGCATATGCAGTAGCAAAAAATGTTAGAACTACTCCTAGAAAAGTACGCTTAGTTATCGATCTAGTTAGAGGAAAAGATGTTAAAACAGCATTAGGAATCTTAGCTAACGTTAATAAAGCTGCCACTAGTGATGTAATTAAAGTTATTAAATCTGCTGCAAGCAACGCTACTAATAACTTCGGAATGGATGAATCAAGATTATACATCCACACCATCTATGCTAATGATGGTATTAAGATGAAAAGATACTTACCAAGAGCAAAAGGTTCCGCTTCTGGTTTAGTAAAAAGAGCAAGCAATATCACCGTTGTGGTGAAAATGCGCTAAGGAGGTAAAGGTTAAACATGGGTCAAAAAGTTAATCCAGTAGGTATGAGAATCGGTATCAATCGTGAATGGAATTCACGTTGGTATGCTGATGATAAATCTTTCAATGTTTGCTTAAATGAAGATATTAAAATTCGTAATTTCTTACAAAGCGAACTCAAAAAAGGAAAAGCTAATCTCTCTCATATCGAAATTGAAAGAACTAAAGCGGATAACGGTACTAGAGTTTTAGTTTCAATCTTTACAGACGCTCCTGGTGCAATCATTGGAGAAAAAGGTACTGAAGTTACTAGACTTGAAAATGGTTGCAGCAAACTTATTAAAAATGGAACCTTAAAAATTAGTGTTGTTGATGTTAAACAACCAAAATTAGACGCTAATCTTGTCGCACAAAATATTGCTAGCCAAATTGAAAATAGAGTTAGCTTTAGAGTCGCACAAAAGAAAGCTATTAAAGATGTTATGAAAGCTGGCGCAAAAGGTATTAGAACACTCGTCAGCGGTCGTTTAGGCGGTGCAGAAATCGCTCGTAGTGAAGGTTATAAAGAAGGTATTATTCCTCTTCATACCTTAAGAAGCGATATCGACTTCGCTGTTGCACAAGCTTTGACTACTTATGGTATCATCGGTGTTAAAGTTTGGATCTGCCGTGGTGAAATTCGCCCAACTAAGAAAACACAGGGAGGAGAAGAATAAATATGTTACAACCAAAAAGAGTAAAATATCGTCGTCCTCATAGAGTATATTACGAAGGCAAATCAAAAGCCGGTAATGAAGTTAGCTTTGGTGAATTTGGTCTTCAAGCTCAAGAAGGTGCTTGGATTACCGCTAATCAAATCGAAGCTGCCCGTATTGTCTTATCTAGATATACCAATAGAAGTGGACAAGTATGGATTCGTATCTTCCCACATATTGGTAAAACTGTTAAAGCAGCCGGTACTCGTATGGGTTCTGGTAAAGGTAATCCAGAATTATGGGTTGCTGTTGTCAAACAAGGCCGCGTCATGTTTGAAATCGGCGGTGTTAATGAAGAAGATGCACGTGAAGCATTAAGACTTGCTTCATATAAGCTTCCAATCAAATGTAAAGTTATTAAAAAGGAGGAGAGCAAATAATGAAACTCAATGAAATACGTGAGATGTCTACTAGCGAATTAAATGGCAAAGTTTATGAGCTAAAACAAACGCTCTTCGACTTACGCCGTAAAAAAGCTGTTGGCGCACTTGAACATGGAGAACAAGTTACACGTGTTAGAAAAGATATCGCCCGTTGCTTAATGGTTCTTCGTGAAAGAGAATTAAATATTAACACTAAATAAGGAGGACAAATAAATGGAAGAAAGAAATCAACGTATGACCATACAAGGCACAGTCGTTAAAAATAACAATCCTAAAACCATTGTTGTCCTTGTTGAAACTCATAAAAAACATTCTAAATATAGTAAAAGTGTTAAATATCGTAAAAAATATTATGTCCATGATGAAAACAACGAAGCTAAAGTTGGTGATGTTGTTACCATTATGGGTACAAGAAAATTATCTGCTTTAAAAAGATTTAGACTCGTTTCCATTGATAAACACGCTCAAATGTCTGTCAAAGAAGCTGAAGCAGAATTAAAAGAAGAAATCTTAGATGCTAATGAAGCAATCGAAGATAAAAAGGAAGAAGAGGAGGCTAAATAGTTATGATTCAAACAGAAACTAATCTCGTCGTAGCCGATAATAGCGGTGCTCGTAGTGTTCGTGCCTTCCGTTTATATGGCGGTAGCCATAGAAAAACTTCCAGTGTTGGCGATGTCATCTTATGTGCAATTAAAGATGCTATCCCAAATGCTAAAGTTAAAAAAGGTGATGTTGTTAAAGCAGTCATCGTTAGAACTAAATATCCAATTCAAAGAAATGATGGTTCAACAATTCGATTTGATGATAACGCGGTTGTTATCATTAATGAAGATAAGACACCAGTTGGCACTCGTGTCTTTGGACCAGTCGCTCGTGAATTAAGAGAAAAAGGCGAAGAAGGATTTATGAAAATTGTCTCTCTCGCCCTTGAAGTATTATAAGGAGGAAAGCGATATGAATATCAAAAAAGGCGATAAAGTTATTGTCATCGCTGGCCGAGACAAGGGTAAAGAAGGCATTGTCCAAGTCGCCTATCCAAGACTTAATCGTGTTGTTGTTGAAAATGTTAATATTCGTAAAAAACATCGTAAACCAACACAAAAAAATCCAGAAGGATCAATCGTGGAGATATTTGCTCCAATCAATGCAAGCAATGTCATGCTTGTTGATCCAAAAAGCAAAAAACCTACTCGTGTAGGTCATAAAATGACAAAAGATAACAAGAAAGTAAGAGTCACTAAATTAAGCGGCTCTGAATTAAATTAAGGAGGTTAATATGGCAGAACAAGTTAAAAAACAAGCAACTAAAAAAACTACTGCAACTAAAAAAGTAGTAGAAAAAGTTGAAAAAACTAAAGCCGAAAAACCTTCTAATAAAGAAGTTAAATATGTTAACAGAGTCAAAGCTAAATATGATAGCGAAATTAAAAAAGCTTTAATGGAAAAATTTAATTATTCTTCTATTATGGAAGTTCCTGCTCTTAAAAAAATCGTTATCAATATTGGTGTTGGTGATGCTTTAACTGATGCAAAAAGATTAGAAGAAGCTGTTAATGAATTAACTCTTATCGCAGGTCAACACCCTGTTATTACAAAAGCTAAAAAATCAATTGCTAACTATAAATTACGTCAAGGTCAAGAAATTGGCACTAAAGTTACTTTAAGAGGAACAAGAATGTATGAATTCTTTGATAAATTAGTTTCAATTGCTCTTCCACGTGTCCGTGACTTTAGAGGTATTTCTAAAAACGCATTCGATGGTCGTGGTAATTACACCTTAGGTATCAAAGAACAACTCATCTTCCCAGAAATTGATTATGATAAAGTTAGCAAAATTCGTGGTATGGATATCGTCATTGTTACAAGTGCAAGAACTGACGAAGAAGGACTTGCCTTATTAACATTGTTAGGTATGCCATTTGAAAGATAGTAAGGAGGACTTATTCATGGCAAAGACATCAAAGAAAATTAGTTGTGCTAGACCACAAAAATTCAAAGTCAGAGAATATACACGTTGTGAACGTTGCGGACGTCCTCACGCTGTCTATTCAAAATTCCATCTCTGCCGTATCTGCTTAAGAGAATTAGCGTATAAAGGCGAGATTCCTGGTTTAAAGAAATCATCTTGGTAAGAAAAGGAGAAAACTAATAATGATGACAGATCCAATCGCGGATATGCTTACTCGTATTCGCAACGCTAATCAATTTCACCATGAAGTAGTTAAAATGCCTTCTTCTAAGATGAAAAGCCAAATTGCAAAAATCTTAAAAGACGAAGGCTTCATCAATGACTATTCTATTCGAGGTGAAGTTAAAAAAGTCTTAACAATCAAATTAAAATATGCTGAAGATGGCACAAGAGTCATCTCTGGTTTAAAGAAAATTTCAAAGCCTGGCTTACGTGTTAACGTTTCATGTCAAGACATTCCTACCGTTTTAAAAGGTTTAGGTATCGCTATTGTTTCAACTAGCAAAGGTGTCATGACTGGCGTCCAAGCAAAAAGCTTAGGTGTTGGTGGCGAAGTTATCGCTTATGTCTGGTAAGGAGGTTAATTATGTCAAGAATAGGAAATAAAATAATCGAAATTCCAGAAGGCGTAACTGTTACCATCAATGGAAGTGTTATTACCTGTAAAGGTCCAAAAGGTGAAGCAACTTGCACCTTAAATCATGGTATCAGCGCTCATATGGAAGATAAAAATATCCGTGTTGTTCGTGAAAATGATACCAAACAAGTTAAACAAAATCATGGTACATCTCGCGCTAACTTACATAACACTATCGTTGGTGTTAGCCAAGGTTATAGCAAGATTCTTCAAATGGAAGGTATCGGTTATAAAGCTACCATGCAAGGTGAAGATGTCGTTTTAAATGCTGGATATTCTCACCAAGTCACAATTAAACCAAATACTGGCGTTAAAATTTCTGTCGCTATGGTTAACAATAAGCCAGAAATTACTGTCAGTGGTATTGATAAACAAGCCGTTGGACAAACTGCAGCGAGAATTAGAGAAGTTCGTCCACCTGAACCATATCTTGGCAAAGGTATTCGTTACAAGGGTGAACATATTACCTTAAAAGAAGGTAAACGCGCTGCTGGTGGTAAAAAATAAAGGAGGTAAAGAATTATGATTAAACAAGTTTCAAAAAATGTTGCAAGAATTCGTCGTCATAAACGTGTAAGAAATAAAATTTCTGGCACAAGCGATACACCTCGTTTATGTTTATATCGCTCAAACAAACATGTCCACGCTCAAATTATTGATGATACAAAGGGCACAACCTTAGTGTCTAGTTCTTCTATCACTTTAAAATTAGAAAATGGTTCTAATATTGAAGCTGCTAAACAAGTTGGTTTAGATATTGCAAAAAAAGCTTTAGAAAAAAATATTACCAAAGTTGTCTTTGATCGTTCCGGATATATTTATCATGGTCGTGTTAAAGCTTTAGCAGAAGGTGCCCGTGAAGCGGGATTAAAATTCTAGGAGGTCTATATGTTAGAAGAAGAAAAAGTAGTTACTAGCCAAGAAGAAGTTAGTAAAGAAGAAAACCAAGTTAGCGAAACTACAACACAAGAAGCTCCTAGTACTTCTCAACAAAGACGTCCTTTAAAACGTAGTATTAGAAATAGAGCTAGATCTAATGATCGTGAAAAGAAAGAATTTGAAGAACGTGTTGTCAGCATTAACCGTGTTAGTAAAACTGTTAAAGGTGGACGTAGAATGAAATTTTCCGCTTTAGTAGTTGTTGGTGATGGCAAAGGTCGTTATGGATTTGGAACTGGCAAAGCTGGTGAAGTACCTGATGCAATTAAAAAAGCATTAGAAGCTGCTAAAAAGAATTTATATACTATTCATATTACAAAAACCGGCACTTTAACTCATGAAGTTGTTGGTAAATATGGTGCTTGTAAAGTATTCTTAAAGAGCGCTCCAGAAGGTACTGGTATCATTGCTGGTGGTCCTGTTCGTGCTATTTTAGAATTAGCAGGAGTAAGAAACGTTTGCTCAAAAGTTTATGGTTCACGTGCTCCTATTAATATCATTCGCGCGACTCACGAAGGATTACAATCTTTACATACTTATAGCGATGTTATCGCTTTACGTGGAAATAAAGAATAAATTTTGTTAAAATAATAGTTTAGGAGGTGCAAAAATGAAACTGCATGAACTTCAAGCAAATCCAGGTGCAAGAGAACAACATTGGCGTGTTGGACGTGGTGTTGGTTCTGGCAATGGTAAGACTAGTGGTCGTGGCCAAAAAGGTCAAAATTCTCGTACCAGTGGTGGTACTAGATTAGGTTTCGAAGGTGGCCAAATGCCAATTTATCGTCGTTTACCAAAACGTGGATTTAATAACGTTAACCACAAAAAATACGCAGTTATCAACCTATCTTTATTAAATAAATTTGAAGATGGGACTCTTGTCACTAACGCCTTACTAGTGGAAAACGGTTTAATCCGTAAAGAATATGATGGAGTCAAAGTTTTAGGAAACGGTGAATTGAATAAAAAATTAACTGTTCAAGCTAACAAATTTTCTAAAAAGGCTCAAGAAGCAATTAGTAAAGCTGGTGGAAGTTTCGAGGTAATCTAATATGAAGAAAATTCTCTCCATCTTAAAAAATAAGGAGATCATGAATAGAATTTTCTTTACTATCATGATTCTATTCGTCTTTAGAATCGGAGCACAGATTACTGTTCCTGGCGTTACTATCCAAGGTGACTTATCAAGTTATCTTAGCGATAATAACGCTTTAGCTTTGATGAATTTGCTCGGTGGTGGAACTTTGCAAACATTTTCAATATTTGCTTTAGGCGTTTCACCCTATATTACCGCGCAGATCATCATTCAATTATTATCCACAGATGTCTTGCCTGCTTTAACTGAATTAAAAAGACAAGGTCAATATGGTCGTAAAAAAATTGATATGGCGACCCGTTATCTAACTCTTTTATTAGGAGCAGTTCAAGCTTATGGTATTATTCGTACCATGCAAAGTGGAGCATTTGGTGATTATATCTCGTTTACATTACTAGATAACTTAGGTGATTTAGAATGGATCGGATATATCTATATTGTTGTTGTCATGATGGCTGGTAGCATGCTCGTCATGTGGTTAGGTGACCAAATATCTGTCAAAGGTATTGGTAATGGTATCTCTGTTATCATCTTTGCTGGTATTGTCTGCACCTTACCTACTCAAATGGTCACAGCCTTTGACCACTGGGTAACAGCAGTTTGGGGCACAGGTGATGAATTAGCAGGTATCTTTAGATTCTTACTATATATCCTTGTTTATCTTCTTATCATTGCCTTTGTTGTCTTTATCGAATTGGCTAAACGTAAAATACCTGTTCAACATGCAGGTAAAAGTGGTGGACAAACTCAGTCGATGGCTAAAGCTAGTTTCTTACCAATTAAGCTTAACCCGGCTGGAGTTATCCCTGTCATCTTTGCTAGCTCTATCTTAATGGCGCCATCAGTTATTGTTGCCTTTATCGATAGTAGTCTAGCTAACGCTCAATGGCTACAAATCTTTAATTCATCAGCCCTTTATCCAATGCCAGGTGGTTGGTCAATGCCTTGGGGTTTATTGATTTATATTGTCTTGATCTTGTTCTTTACATTCTTCTATGCCAATATTACAATCAATCCTCAACAACTTGCCGAAAACTTTAGAAAAAATGGTTCTTATATTCCTGGTATTCGTCCAGGTAATGAAACCGAAAAATATGTTCGTAAAGTTTTAAATAGAGTTACTGTTATTGGCGCTTTAGCATTAACATTAATTGCTATTTTACCAATCGTCCTTACTATGAGTGGCGTATTTGGAAGCGATACAAGCCTAGCTTTAGGTGGTACAGGACTTATCATTGTTGTTGGTGTCGCATTAGAAATCAACAATCAAATTGATGGTCTATTAGCTGGTAAATCTTTTGATGAAGTAGTCGCAGGAGGTGCTTTAGCAAATGCTTAAAAATATCATTTTAATGGGTCCTCCAGGTGCTGGAAAAGGTACTCAAGCCAAACGTTTAGTTACTAAATTTGATTTAATTCATATCTCAACAGGTGATATGTTTAGAGAGGCAATTAAAGAAAATACCCCACTTGGTGCTTTAGCGTCATCTTATATCAATAAAGGTGATTTAGTTCCTGATGATGTCACAATTGGCATTGTTAAAGAAAGACTTGCTAAAGAAGATTGTAAAAACGGCTTCTTATTAGATGGTTTTCCAAGAACTATTGCGCAAGCTGAAGCATTAAGTAAAATAGGCTTAGAAATCAATCGTCCAATCGATGTTGTTATTAATATTGATTGTGACAAAAACGAACTTATTAGACGTATCAGTGGTCGCCGTGTTTGTAAAAATTGTGGCGCGCCATATCATGTCGACACAATGAAGCCAAAAACTGAAGGTGTATGTGATATATGTGGGGGTCCTTTATATCAAAGAAAAGATGATAATAAAGAAGCCTTAGAAGTTCGTTTACAACATTATGTCAATGAAACTAGACCTTTATTAGAATATTATGAAAAGCAAGGATTGCTTAAAAATTTTGATGGAAGTCAAGGTTCTGACAAATTATTCGATGAATTATCTTTATTAATTTTAAATAAGTAGCACTATGATTATTATTAAAAGTGAACGTGAAATAGAATTAATGGCAAAAGCTGGGCAAATTGTTGCTAGTGTCTTTAAAAACTTAAAAGAAGTTATTAGACCTGGTCTTACAACTGCTTATCTAGATTCTTTAGCAGAAAAAATTATTCGCGATCAAGGAGCAATACCAACTTTTAAAGGTTATGGTGGCTTCCCTGGCGCAATATGTATTTCTATTAACGACACTTTAATCCATGGCATTCCAAGTGAGAATATTATCTTAAAAGAAGGTGATATTGTCTCACTTGATGTCGGTGCGACTTATCAAGGTTATTGTGCAGATGCTTGTCGTACATATCCATGTGGAAAGGTATCTGATGAAGCAAAAAGATTAATGCTTATTACCGAACAATCATTCTGGTATGGAATTAAATTTGCTAAAATCGGAGGCCATCTTGGTGATATATCTCACGCGATACAAGAATATAATGAAAAAAATGGTTATTCTTTACCACGTGAATATACAGGACATGGTATTGGGACACATCTACATGAAGATCCATCAATTCCAAATTATGGACGCGCAAATCATGGTCCAATCTTAGAAGAAGGAATGTGTCTTGCTATTGAACCTATGGTTGCTCAAGGTAAACCATACACTAGAGTTCTTCCAGATGAATGGACAGTAAAAATGAGAGATGGTAAGTTATCTGCTCATTATGAAAATACGATTGCGTTAACTAAAAATGGAATTAGAGTATTAACTACTTACGAAGGAGAAGAAATTAATAATGTCTAAACAAGATGTCATCGAAGTACAGGCGATAGTTAAAGAGACATTGCCAAATGCAATGTTTAAAGTTGAACTTGTTGATAACAAGATGGTAATATTGGCTACCGTTTCTGGTAAAATCCGAATGAATTACATTCGCATCCTACCAGGTGATAAAGTTACCGTTGAAATATCGCCTTATGATTTAACACGGGGCCGAATAACATTTAGATTCAAATAAAGAAAGTCGAGGAAATTATTTATGAAAGTAAGACCCTCAGTCAAACCAATTTGTCCAAAATGTCGTGTGATTAGAAGACATGGTAAAGTCATGGTTATTTGTTCTAATCCTAAACATAAACAAAGACAAGGTTAATTAGGAGGTAAGGATATTTTATGGCACGTATTGTTGGTGTAGATATTCCAAATGATAAACATATCGTCATCGCTTTAACTTATATCTATGGTATTGGTAAAACCACAGCAAAACAAATTTTAAAAGATGCTGGTGTTGATGAAACTATCAAAGTTAAAAATTTAAGTGATGATCAATTCAACGCAATTCGTAATGAATTAGCAAAATATAAACTTGAAGGTGATCTTAGAAGAGAAGTCGCCTTAAATATTAAAACTTTACAAGAAATTGGCTGTTATCGTGGCATTCGTCATCGTAAGGGCTTACCTGTACGCGGTCAAAGAACTAAAACTAACGCTCGTACAAGAAAAGGTCCTGCAAAGACTATTGCTAATAAGAAAAAAGCCACTCAATAATTGAAAGGAGGAAAATAAAATGGCTGCTAAAAAAACTTCAACAAAAACTAGAAAAAAGAAAATTAAGCGTTCATTTACACGTGGCGTTGCTCACATTCATTCCACTTTCAATAATACGATTGTGACAATCTCTGATGAAAATGGCAATGTCATTTCTTGGTCCAGCGCTGGTGCATTAGGTTATAAAGGAAGTAAAAAATCCACTCCATTTGCCGCACAACAAGCAGCAGAAGCTTGTGGTAAAGTTGCTTTTGACCAAGGCATAAGAACTGTCGATGTCGACGTTAAAGGTCCAGGCCCAGGTCGTGATGGCGCTATTCGTAGTTTAGAAGTTGCGGGTTTAAAAATTACCTCAATTACTGATTCTACACCTATCCCACACAATGGTTGTCGTCCACCAAAAAGACCACGTCGTTAATAGGAGGTTACTAATTTATGGTTAAATTACCTGATCCTTTTGAAAAATTTGAAATTACCCATGCCGATTATGATGGCAATGAAAATTATGGTCGTTTTGTTATCGAACCATTAGGCAGAGGCTTTGGTACTACAGTTGGTAACGCCTTAAGACGTGTATTATTATCTTCTTTACCAGGCGCAAGTGTTTTTGCTTGTGAAATTGAAGGTGCAAGACATGAATTTTCAGCTTTACCAGGAGTTGAAGAAGATGCTGCGACAATTATTTTAAATTTAAAAGATTTAATTTTAAAAATTGATGATAACATTACCGAATCCAAAAGATTAACAATTGATGTTACTGGTCCAAAAACTGTTACTGGTGCAGATATTGTTTGTCCTACCGGTGTTAGTGTTGTCAATAGCGATGTTGTTTTAGCGCATGTTTTAGATGGTGGTAAATTAAAAATGACACTTCACGTTCGTAATGGTCGTGGTTATGTCACTGATGAAATGAATAAAACCATTCATAAAAATATGCCAATTGGTGTTATCGCTACTGATAGCGATTATTCACCAGTTGTTAAAGCTTCTTATACGGTTGAACCTGCTCGTGTTGGCCATGATTCTAGATTTGATCGTTTAATTTTAGAAGTTCAAACTAATGGTTCATGCACTCCACAACACGCTCTTGCTCTTGCTAGTAAAATTTTAGTTGATCATTTCTCTAAATATTTAACACTAGAAGAAGAAACAAGAGATATCAACATTGAAAAAGAACCTGTTATTCAAGAAGAAAATAAATACGAAAATTACGAGATTGAAGAATTAGATTTATCTGTCCGTTCTTACAATTGTTTAAAAAGAGGCGGAATTACAACAGTTTTAGAATTAACAAATAAAACTGAAGAAGATATGATGAAACTTAAAAATCTTGGTAAGAAATCATTAAAAGAAATCAAAGATAAACTTGCTCAATTAGGATTGGGCTTTAAGAGTTTTGAATAAGGAGGGAACATATGCCTGCACAAGGAAGAAAAAATGTTCATGGTAAAGCTGGTGTCCGTTTTAAAGCGGGATTTACTCAAAGTAAATATAAAAATTTACTTCGTAATCAAGTCAGCGAATTAATTGTTCATGAACACATTACTGTCACCAGTGGTGTTGCTAAAGATTTAATTTCTCTTATTGAGAAAATGGTCTCCTTAACTAAAAAAGAAGATCAAGTTCACGCAAAACGTTTAGCTATGCAAACCTTACGCCCAATTTATTGCGATGCCGATAAAAAAGTAAGCGTCTTAGATAAACTATTTAATGAAATTGGTCCTCGCTTTAAAGATGTTAATGGAGGAAGCGTTGTCACTTATAAAGTTGAAAATAGAAGAGGCGATAACGCTAGTTGTGTCTTAATTGCTTTTAGTAAATAAGATAAATAAAAATTAAAATTAAAGGTCATCATTTAGATGATCTTTTTTTTATGTCATAAATAATTTTTTTAAAAAATATTAATGATTTACATCGTATTTTTAATATTTTGTACAGTTTTTAAAAATATGAGGTTCAATATAACAATTTATAATTGTTATTAATCATAAAATTACATATAATAATAAAGACTTATTCACACGGAGGTTTTAAAATGGCCAAACTACAAGGACACGCTGAAGCGTTGATTCGTGATATTGTTAAACGTTATCAAGATGAACCGACGCCTCTTATGATGATTTTAGAAGCAATTCAAAATGAATATGGATATATTCCTTTAGAAGTGCAAGAACTATTATCTGAATTATTAAATATTCCAGTTTCAGAAATTTATGGAGTTGTTACTTTTTATTCTTTTTTCTCATTAACACCAAAAGGAAAATATGTCATTGGTGTATGTCTTGGGACAGCTTGTTATGTCAAAGGCAGTCAAAGAGTAATGGATAAATTTTCTGAATTATTAAATATTAAACCAGGTCAAACAACAAAAGATGGTTTGTTTACTTTAGATGCTTTAAGATGCATTGGAGCGTGTGGTATTGCTCCTGCTATTTCAATTAATGGTAAAGTTTATCCAAAAGTAGAAGAAAATAAAGTTGCGTCAATAATTCAAGAATATCGTGATTTAGACGCTAGAGGAGAATAATAATGGCAGATATTATTAAAAATATTGAACAATTACAAGAAAAAATTAAAAATTGTACCCAATGTCTTAACGATAAAATAAATGGTAAAGATGGTAAACGTCATATTGTTGTCTGTGGTGGAACAGGCTGTTTAAGCAGTGATAGTAAAGAAATTGTTGAAACTCTTAAACGCTTAATTGATGAATATCGTTTAAATGATCAAGTTACAGTTAATATGGTTGGTTGTTTTGGTTTTTGTAGTCAAGGACCATTTGTAAAAATATATCCAGAAGATCGTTTATATCACGCAGTTAAGGTTAGTGATTGTGAAAAAATTATTAAAGAGGATATTATTGCAGGTAATTGTATTGAACAATTATTATATGAAGATCCGACAACAAAAAAGAAAGTTGAAAAACAAGACGATATTAACTTTTATAAAAAACAAATGCGTATTGCTTTACATGGTTGCTCATTAATTAATCCAGAAGTTTTAGATGAAGCAATTGGCTATGATGCTTTTAAAGCTTTAATTAAAGTTTTAAGTATGGATCAACAAGAAGTAATTAATGAAATATTAGCAAGTGGTTTACGTGGTCGTGGTGGTGGAGGATTTCCTACTGGCCGTAAATGGCAATTTGCTTATGATCAAAAAAGCGATGAAAAATATGTTATATGTAATGGTGATGAAGGTGATCCAGGCGCATTTATGGATCGTTCTATTTTAGAAGGAAATCCAGTTTCAGTTATTGAAGGTATGATGATTGCTGGATACGCGATCGGTGCAAAAAATGGTTATTTTTATGTCCGTGCTGAATATCCTATCGCTGTTAAAAGATTACAAATCGCTATTGATGAGATGCGCGCTTGCGGACTTTTAGGTAAAAATATTTTAGGCAGCGGTTTTGATTTTGATTGTCACATTCGTTTAGGGGCTGGAGCCTTTGTATGTGGTGAAGAAACTGCTTTATTAAATTCTATTGAAGGTAAAAGAGGCATGCCTAGACCAAGACCACCTTTCCCAGCTGTGAAAGGATTATGGGGTAAACCTTCAATTATTAACAATGTCGAAACTTTAGCAGATGTTCCTTATATTATTCGTGTTGGCGCTAAAGAATTTGCAAAAATTGGTACTGAAAAATCTAAAGGAACAAAGGTTTTTGCTTTAGGTGGAAAAGTAAATAATGTTGGTCTTGTTGAAGTTCCAATGGGAACAACTTTACGTGAATTAATCTTTGATATTGGTGGTGGTATACCAAATAATAAAAAATTTAAAGCCATTCAAACTGGTGGACCAAGTGGTGGATGCCTAACTGAAAAAGATTTAGATGTTCCAATTGATTATGATTCACTCATTGCCCGTGGTTCTATGATGGGTTCAGGTGGTGCGATCGTTATGGATGAAGATAACTGTATGGTTGACGTTGCTAAATTCTATTTAGAATTTATTTGTGACGAATCATGTGGAAAATGCTCTCCATGTCGTATTGGCACAAAACGTATGCTTGAAGTTTTAAATAAAATTACTAAAGGTAAGGGTAGCCTTCAAGATTTAGATGATTTATATGAATTAGCTACGACAACTAAAAATAATTCTTTATGTGGTTTAGGACAAACTGCCGCTAATCCAGTATTTTCAACGATGTCTAATTTTAAAGAAGAATATATTGAACACGTTACTGATAAAGTTTGTCGCGCTCATGTATGTAAAGCGATGACTAAATTTGAAATTGACAAAGATAAATGTAAAAAATGTTCTCTTTGTGCAAGAAATTGCCCTGTTGGTGCAATATTTGGTGAAGTCGGTAAAGTACCATATGAAATTAATCAAGATAAATGTATTAAATGTGGTGCTTGTATGTCTAGTTGTCGATTCAATGCAATTTATAAAAGATAGGAGAATGAATTTATGGCAAAAGTTAATATAAAAATTGAAGGTCATCCTTATCAAGTTGAACAAGGTATGACAATTTTAGAAGCTGCACGTGCTTGCGGCTTTAATATTCCTTCTCTTTGTTCATTTAAAGATAATCGTTGCTCTTTAGCGTCTTGTCGTGTATGTCTAGTTGAAGTTAAAGGTGCACGTGGTTTAGTGGCTAGCTGTGTCTATCCTGTTAATGAAGGCATGGAAATATCTATTTCAAGTCAAAAAGCTATTGAAGCTAGAAGACATAGTGTTGAATTGTTATTATCTAATCATAAAAAGAATTGCTTACAATGTGATAAAAATGGCAAATGTGAATTATTAGAAGTTTCTAAAATGGTCGGCGCTAGAGAAGGTAAGTTTATTGGTGACATGACACCTTCAACATATGATGAATTAGCACCTGGCTTAATTCGTGATACTTCTAAATGTATTTTATGTGGTAGATGTGTTGAAACTTGTAAAGCTTTACAAGGAATTGGCATTTTAGGTTTTGAAAATCGTGGTTTTAAAACAATTGTTTCTCCAACTCAAAATCGTAGTTTTGCTAAATCTCCATGTATCCAATGTGGACAATGCGTTTTAGTTTGTCCTACTGGCGCTTTAATGGAGCATAGTGAAATTAAAAACGTTGACGATGCTTTAAAACAAGGCAAATATGTTATCGCTCAAGTTGCACCTGCTGTCCGTGCTGCGATTGGTGAAGAATTTAATGAAAAAATAGGTACATCTTGTACAGGCAAAATGTTTGCAGCGTTACATCGTTTAGGCTTTTATCGTGTCTTTGATGTTAATTTTGGTGCTGATTTAACAATCATGGAAGAGGCTAATGAATTAATTGAAAGAATTAAAAATAATAAAGTTTTGCCACAACTTACATCTTGTTCACCAGGTTGGGTTAATTATTTAGAATATTATTATCCAGAATTAATTGACCATCTTTCAACTTGTAAATCTCCTCATCAAATGCAAGGGGCAATTATTAAATCATATTACGCGAGTAAACATGGCATTGATCCAAAAGATATTTTTGTTGTTTCAATTATGCCTTGTGTTGCCAAAAAATATGAAAAAATTCGTCCAGGACAAGAATCTAAAGACGGTGATAAAGATGTTGACGCTGTTTTAACAACTCGTGAAATTGCTAGAATGATTAAAAGAAGTGGTATCAACTGGGCAAAATTAGAAGACGATGCAACACCAGATGATGATTTAATCGGTTCATATTCTGGTGCAGGTGTTATTTTTGGTGTTACAGGTGGTGTTATGGAAGCCGCTTTAAGAACAGCGTATAAGACCTTAACTGGAAAAGAACATCAACTTATTGAATTTAAAGAAGTTCGTGGCTTACAAGGTATTAAAGAAGCGGCAATTGACATTAATGGAACAATTATTAATGTCGCTATTGCAAGCGGAATGAAAAATGCAAAAGTATTGTTAGATGAAATAAAACAAGGTAAATCTAAATACGCCTTTATTGAAATCATGGGCTGTCCTGGTGGTTGTGTTAATGGTGGTGGTCAACCATATGTTAAGCCAATGTTTTTACCAAATGAAGATGATAACATCTTAGATACTTATATTAGTAAACGTGCTTCAATCTTATATAGTGAAGACGAAAAACAAACTGTCCGTCAATCTCATAATAATCCAGATATTATTCGTTTATATGATGAATATTTAGAAAAACCTGGTAGTGAAAAAGCAGAAGAACTTCTTCATACTTTCTATAATAATAAAAGAGAAAAATATCCTAATTAATTTAATCTTATTATTATTTCTTTTTTAATTTTTTAAAAATAATCTTTATATAATTTAAAAATAAGTTAAGATATTTTATATGTCTAAATTTAATAAATATGATATTGATAAATCATTTGGTTTGTTTAGATATTTTAAAACACCTTGCCATCCTTTAATTTTTTATTTAGCTCGTCCTTTTTTAGCTTTATTTAAATTAACACTTCATAATGATAAAAATTTAATAATTAAAAAAATAAAATTTAAAGATAAAGATAATAATAAAATAAATACTTATTTATTTATACCAAGAAATATTGTTAATCAAAATAATAAGCCATGTCTTATTTATATTCATGGCGGTGGATTTGTTTATCAAGGAGTGTTACATCAATATAAATATTGTAAAAAATATGCAGAAGAATTAGGATGTGTTGTTTATTTTATTGACTATACGGTAATTAAAAAATATCCAAAAAGTATTAATGATTGTATAAGTGCTTATCATTATTTAATTAATAATCTTATTGATAAATATAAAATAGATAAAAATAATATTGGTCTTATTGGAGATTCAGCAGGAGGATATCTTTGTTTAGATTTAAGTTATCGCTTAAATATTAAATTTAAATATATGGCACTTATTTATCCTTTTTTAGATGATGATTTAAATACTGATTCAATGATTTATTGCGACAATACACCGATGTGGAATTCAACTTTAACAAAAAAGATAATTCCTTATTATTTTAAAAATGAATATTTAATTAATTTTAACAAATTAGAAAATTTTGATTTTGTTAGCGACAATATTTATATAGAAACTTGTCAATTTGATTGTCTTCATGATCAAGGAATTATATTTGCTAATAAAATAAAAAATGATACAAGAAATGTCATTTTAAATAACACTTTAAAAACAATGCACGGATATGATATAAAAATATCTTCTCCTATTAGTAAAGAAAATGTTAAAAAAAGAATCAAAATTATTAAAGAATTTATCGCTAATTAATATAAATATATGGTTTTTGCAATCATCTTTATAAAATTGCAGTCTTTTTCTTTTTTTTGATGATTAGATAAATATTAAGTTATATAGGTTTTTATGTTAATTGAATAATTAAATACATCAAATAGTTTTTCTTAAATTATTTTCTCTATTTCTTTGTTTTTGAAACATTTAATGCAACATCATAATTTAATATTTATAATATTTGTTAAATGTTATTTACTTATTATTATTTAAAGCATAGTAAAAACTATTGCATTTAATAAAATTGAAAAAATAAATGCAACGAAACAAATGCAATTGATGCATTTAATTATTCAATTAACAAAGTATGGAAACATATCTTTTTTTATGTTATAAATAACTTATAGTCTATGAAAAATATATTTTTTAAAATTTTCGCAATTTTATTATTATTACCTTCTTTAACATCTTGTCATCTTTTAAGACAATGGTTTGGAAGAGAACCATATGTTTGGCAATATAATTATGATGATGTTATAAAATTCGATGTTAAATTAGGTGTAAGAAGCGATAGTGTTATTGTTGATGTAACTAATGGTCTTACTTTAACTTTTGGTTTTGGACATTATGATATTCCAGATCAATATTTAAATCGTGATATGAGCGAATATAAGGTTGCGTTTTATGTTGGATATTCATCTAACATTAATCCTGATAGTGATAATACTGATTATAGATATTTGCGAGAATTATATTTATTAAAAACAATTGCTGATTTTGAAACATTTTGTACTGATAAATATAGATATACAACAGATTACATAAATATGACAACTTATAATTATGAAGAAAGCATAACAATACCTAGAGAAGTATTATTAACAATTTCAAATGAAGCAATTGCTAATGGTTATTGTGGTATTTCCCTTGAACTTATGACTGTTGAAAGAAAAAATAATTTAGATGATTCTGTTTCTAGTGAACCTGCTCTTACATCTGGCATTTGGGTTTATTTTGATTGGCTGGATGAAAAAACAATAGAATTGGGTAGAGTTAGCCGTCATCAATAGGAGGTTACAATATAACTTATGTTAAGCGAATTAATTTTAACTGTTGTAACAGGATTAAGCTGTGCTTCAAATACTGCTTCAACACCCAATATAACAAACGATATTATTTTGAATAATATTGTATTAAAATCGAATAATTTAGATAATGATGGTTATTTTGAATTAGATTTTTATTATTCAAATAGTGTCACAAATTGTAATGTTCAAACAAGTAATCTTAATACTTCTGATTTATCATCTTTTAATAACAACAATGTTAATTTAATTTTAAAGCCAACTTTTTCTTTTTCTAATCTAGTCTTAAATGTTGAATCTTCATCAAATGAATTATCAAAAAATATTTATTTTTATACTGCATTGGATTTTATATTTTATTCTGATGAATCGTATGAAGATGCTTGGATAAATGCATTCAACCATTTTAATAATAACGATATTAAATGTGAAAACTTGATTAGTGATTTAGAGTATTTATTAAAAGATTCAAATGAAATGCCAAATATTAAAAATAATCAAGAAATAATTAATGAAAATCCATCAGCAATAATTCCCGGGTTTAATGTGACATATGGATATGTTAAAGGGTGTTTACAATATAACGACATAAACAATAATATTCAACCATTAAGAGGTATTTTTGTTGGTGCTTATTATTTTGACGTTTCAGACAATGAATTTTATTTATTAGGACAAGATTATACCGACGATAACGGAAATTATTTAATAGAAGTGGGTTTAGATTTACTAGAAACAATTTTTGGAAAGCACATTTTTATTAAAATTTTTCCACAAAGCTTGAGTTTTGAAATTAATAAATCGACTTTATTTTCTGACGAATTATTAACTTTAATAAAACAATATATCGATTATTTTCATATTGATATTTTTCCTTTTTATAAATTATTATCGGTTGGATCTAGCATAGGAAAAGAGATATTATCATATGTTACGATTTCTAATCCATTTTATTTAAGAGGAAGCACAACCGTAACATATGATTATACTTTTGAAAACGATGATGGCATATTTGGTCTAGGTTATGATAAATATAAAGCTTTTGTCATTTCGCAGGGCCTATATTTTGGACAAAAATTTGCACAAGAAGTGCTTGGTATTTATTTAAGTGATTTTTTAAAGATTCAAGTTTGTTTTCCCTTAAATAATACCTCTTTTAATTATACTATAGTTGCAGGAATTCGTGATAATGAATGGAATAACTGGCAAGTCATTTTACATGAATATGGTCATTATATTGAATGGATATCAGGTAATTATGGCAATAATATAAACGATATAATAAACAACGACGCAACTCATACTATGGGAGAAGATTTGTTAGAAAAAGATAAAAATAGTAAGGGTTATGCAATAAAATTAGCCTGGATGGAATCATGGGCAACAGTATTTTCTCTTATTGTATATGATTATTATTCTGTTTATTATGATATGTCTGCTTATGCTGAAGATTTTACAACGTTAATTTCAGATTTTGAAGACATGAGTGATGGAAAATATTTAATTAATAGTTCAAGTGGTGAAGCTCAAGAAGCGACTATAATTGGATTGTTATGGGATTTATATGATGATGAAAACGACAGTCAAGAATTTGATAATGTTTCATTAGGTCCAAAAGGATTTTATGATTTAACAACATATGGTGATATTTGTACTTTAGAAAGTTTTGTCGAACATTTATATAATGAAAATTTTGATTTATTGCTTGATATTTCTAAAAGGATGGAATATGGTCAACTCGCACCAAAAATTACGTCCATTACTTATGATAATGACAATTTAACAATTAGATGGAAAGCAAATGGTTCTAGCAATAATCCTTTTGATACATTCGACATTATATTATATGAAACTAAAGAACCAATTATTTATAAAAATACTTATAAACCATCACAAGCAAATTATGACAAAGAGTATTTTTTTACCATTGAAAGAGCAATATTAGATAAATATTTAAATCAATATACGAATATGATAAATGTAACTATTGAAGGATATTACACTAATAAATCACCAAGAACAGGACCATATCGTAGTAGTCCTAAGAAAGCTTTTTTAGATAAAGCATCGTATCAATTAGCACCAAAAGATTATGGTTTTACCGATAGTTATCCAACTTCTGTTGTTAGTAAAGATATAGCTATTGGCGATGAAATAATCCAAACCGAAAGACTAAGATGTGGTTATATTCAAAATAGTACAATTAATTTATCTGCTAGAAGGGATAATGCTGGTGAAGCTTATTTAAAATTTAATTTTCCTAAAAAGATTCATGGGATGATTATTGAAATATCTTTTTGGAGCCAACGTGAATTTTTAACTAATGAAGATTCTAGCGCTAAGATATATTATGAGGATTATCGTGGTGTTGATGTTACGCTAATAGATTTATTAAATGATATTACTTTATCAACCGATAAAAATAATCCTAACATTTTATGTTTTGAATTTACTTATGGCACTGACAAAATATGCATACATTCAACAAGTTCTAAAATAGGAAATATCAATAAAGGAAGAATTAGTATAGGAAATATAATTTTCTTTTAATTATTTTAAAAGATATATAAAATTACTAATTTTATGACTTAATTTTTTAATGATAATTTACTTTATGTTTGCTATAATAATTCTTAACAATTATGGAAGTAAAATTATATAACTCTTTAACTAGAAAAATTGAAGTTTTCAAACCCATTAAAGATGGTCAAGTTTCAATGTATGTATGTGGGCCAACTGTGTATGATTATCCTCATATTGGTAATATGCGTCCAGTAGTGGTTTTTGATACATTAAGAAGATTTTTTGAATATATTGGCTATAAAGTTACTTATGTTTCTAATTTTACTGATATCGATGATAAAATTATTAATCGTGCCTTAAAAGAAAATAAAAGTGAAAAAGAAATATCTTCATTTTTTATTGATGAATTTAAAAAAGAAATTCATGATATTGGCAGTAAAGATCCAGATATTACACCTAAAGTAAGCGAATATATTCCTCAAATAATTAATTATATTGATGCATTAGTGAAAAAAGGCGCGGCATATGATTTTGATGGAGATGTTTATTTTAAGGTAAATTATAATCAAGATTATGGTATTTTAAGTAATATTGATATCGATGATTTAATATCTGGAGCAAGAGTAGAAGCATCCACTAAAAAAGAAAATCCTTTAGATTTTGCATTGTGGAAGAGTACAGATCAAGGAATTCAATTTGATTCACCATGGTCCAAAGGAAGACCTGGCTGGCACACTGAATGTTGTGTTATGATTGATTCTATTTTTCCTAATAATGGTTTAATCGATATTCATGGCGGTGGTTATGATTTAAAATTTCCACATCATGAAAATGAAATTGCGCAAGCTGAAGCAATGCATGGACACCATCTTGCTAATTATTGGATGCACAATAATTTTATTAATATTAACAATGAAAAAATGTCTAAATCATTAGGAAATGTTTTTCTTGCTAAAGATTTAATTAATCAATATGGGGGCACTACAGTGAGAATGGTTTTATTAAACGCTCCATATCGTCAACCAATTAATTTTACAGAACAAACTATTAACGCTGCAAAAACTGAATTAAATAAAATTAGAAATGTTTATAAACAACTTGCGTCTACTTTACAAATTAATTACGTTAAATTAAATAATACTGGATATAAAATTGATAACAATTATATGGATAAATTTTTATTTGCACTAAGCCAAGATTTAAATATTCCAAACGCTCTTTCAGTTTTATTTGATTTAATGAAAAAAGCTAATGTCACATTAAGAGATTCATCTCTAAATATCAATCAATTACAACTATATTTTTATACGATGAAAGATATGCTTAATATTTTAGGATTAAATATTGAATATCCAATTTTAGATAGTGATGATATTGTTTTATATTTAAATTATCTAGCTGCAAAAGAAGAAAGAAATTTTGCATTAAGCGATTGCATTAGAAATAAATTAAGTGAGAAAGGAATATTATAAAGATGCAAATAATTAGCATAGATCAAAAAATAGCGGAATATTTTAATAATTTATGGAATTATGATGGATGGTCATGGGGTAATCTTATCTTGATTTTAATATCTTTACTTTTGACTGTCATCCTTTCAAGCTTTATTGGTTTAGAAAGAGAATTAAGAGGTAGAAGTGCTGGTCTTAGAACTCATTTATTGGTTTCTGTTGGAAGCGCTGTTATTATGATTATTTCTATATATGGTTTCCCTTTAATTGGAGAAGGAATGACAAGAGATCCGGCAAGATTAGCGGCCCAAGTTGTCGCTGGTGTTGGTTTTTTAGGCGCAGGCGCGATTATCCATTATGCTGGTGGTATACGTGGTCTTACTACTGCTGGTACGATTTGGCTTGTCATGGCTATTGGTCTTGCTTGTGGTTCGATGAATTTCCTTTTAGCAATCATTACAACCTTTATTGTCATGGTCGTGTTAATTACATTTAGAAAATTAGAAAGAAGAGTTACAAAAAATCATCCAATGATTATAGTTTTAACCCACGCTAATAGGCCTATACTTACCGATGTTTTATCTATTGCTAGACAATTTAATGTCACTGTCAGTGATATTAATACACAAATTATTCAAGATGGTTTAGAAGAAAAAATTCAAGTTGTTTTCCGTCTATCTGGTGAGGATAGCCAACAATTTGTGGACACTACAGGTTTTGTAAATGAAGTAAAAGTCAGAACTAATCCAATTGATATTAAAGTAGTAAATCATCATTAAAACTATGCAAAAGAATTATATTTATGGGCGAAATACTGTAATTGATGCTTTAAAAAATATTAAAGTATATCATGTTTATCTTTTAAATGGTTTTAATGATAAATATATTTTTTCTTTATTAAATGAAAAAAATATCAATTATTCTTTTGTTGATATTTCTAAATTAAGAACACTTTCAAATAATAACAATCATCAAGGTATTGTTGCAGAAGTTGAAAAATTTAATTATTGCAGTATTGATGATATTATTTCATATTCTAAAACTATTATTAATCCAGTCGTTTTAATTTTAGATGGTATAAATGATCCAATGAATTTTGGTGCGATTATTCGAAGCGCAGATGCTTTTAATGTTGCTGGAATTATTATTAAAAAACATAACCAAGTTGGTGTGACACCTGTCGTTAGCAAAGCTTCTACAGGTGCGATTAATCATGCAAGAATTGCCCAAGTTAGCAATCTTAGTCAAGCTTTAGATAAACTTCATAAATCTGGCTTTTGGTCTGTTGCAAGCGATGGAAGCGCTAAAACTAATTATGAAGAATTAAAATATGATTTTCCATGTGCTTTAGTAATTGGCAGTGAAGGAAATGGTATTTCAAATTTAGTTTTATCGCGTTGTGATTATGTCGTAAAAATTAAAATGTTTGGGCATGTTAATTCTTTAAATGCTTCTGTTGCAACAGGCATTTTGCTTTCATATATTGCTTTAAAACATCAATAACTTTAAGAAACCTTGATTTTTAATAATAAATATTTAAGAAACCTTGATTTTAAAAAATACGCTAGTTTATAACAATTAGTATTAAGAAACACACACTTAGAACCTAACATATTGTAAATGAAGCGAGATTTTTTATTTCTTTAAGTGATGATGAACTTATTTTATTAAGACGTCATGGCGATGAGTATTGCCAATCTTTTTTGGATTGCAAATATCAAAAAATCGCTGACAAGATATCATCGATTACCTATTATCAAAATAAAAATAACGGTTTAAATTTTGAAGATTATTTATCAATTTGTTATGAATCATATTTGTCTGCTTTAAAAAATTATGAGACTGGTTCAAATTATTTTAAGGCTTATTGGGAAAAGATTGTTTCTAATCAATTAAAAAAGAAATTTATTGAAAATAATAAAGAAAGGAAAATTAATACAATTTGTCTTGATAGTAAAATATCAAGTCAAGATGGATTATTATTTGAAGATATTATTGGAAAAAATGATGATGATATTTCAAATATATTTATACACGATGATTTAAAAGAAATTTTATTTGATAACCCTATATCTATATTAACTGATGAAGAAAAAATAGTTATTATGGCAAAAATATTTAATAAACCTTTTAGCAAAGTCGCTATAGATTTAAATAGCAATATAAAACACGTCAGATATGTTTATAAGAAAGCGAAAGGAAAATTAGAATTTTTAAAAAAGCATTTTTAAAATTATATCTTGTGATATAATTTGAAAGATATGAAAGCTATTTCAGTTAAAAATTTAACATACAGTTATGATGAACATCACATTGCAATTGATGATATCTCATTTGATATCATGCAAGGATCTTATGTTTCTATTATTGGTCCAAACGGAAGTGGAAAATCTACTTTAGCTAAACTAATAGATGGGTTAATTTCTTCAAATAAAGGAGAAATTAAAATTTTTGACACTACATTAGATAGAAAAAATGTTAATAAATTAAGACAAAGAATTGGAATCGTTTTTCAAAATCCAGATAATCAATTTATTTCTTCTACTGTTGAAGATGATATTGCTTTTGGTTTAGAAAATCAAAATGTTGATCCTGCTTTAATGAAAGACATTGTTTTAGAATATGCTAAAAAAGTTAAAATGTCTGATTATCTTGATAAAGAACCAAGTAATTTAAGTGGTGGGCAAAAACAACGTGTTGCCATCGCGGGCGTTTTAGCGCTTAATCGCGATATTATCATTTTTGATGAAGCGACAAGCATGCTTGACCCTAAAGGTAGGGAAGATATTAGAAATTTAATAAAACAATTAAGAAAAAGTAACCCTAATTTAACTATGCTTTCAATTACCCATGATATTGAAGAAGCTTATTTAAGTGATTACGTTATTATTTTAAATAAGGGCAAGATTGTTAAACAAGGTAATCATGATGAAATATTCTCTAATTTAGATGAATTAAAATCATTAGGTTTTGAGACTCCTTTTTTTGCTACTATAAAAGAAAAATTACAAAAAAGAGGATATGATTTAAAAAATATTAATAATATAGAGGAGTTAATTAATAAATTATGCCAATTGATGTAACAAATCTTACCTATATTTATTTTAAAAAAACTCCTTTCCAAGCTGATGCATTAAAAGGTGTTAATTTTCATATTGATGATAATGATTTTGTCGCCTTTATCGGTGCGACTGGTTCTGGTAAATCAACAATTATTCAACATCTTAACGGTCTTTTAACTCCTAGTGATGGCACAGTTAAAGTTGATGAATTTTTATTAACAAATAATAAGAAAAAAAATAAAAATATCGGTAAACTTAGAAAACATGTTGGTGTTGTATTTCAATTTCCAGAATATCAATTGTTTGAAGAAACTGTTGAAGAAGATGTTGCTTTTGGACCTAAAAATTTTAATATATCAAAAGAAGAAGCTTTAATAAAAGCTCATAAAGCCTTATTAGATGTTGGATTAAATGAATCATATTTTTTACGTTCTCCATTTGAATTAAGTGGTGGCGAGAAACGTCGTGTTGCAATCGCAGGAATTTTAGCTTTAGAGCCAGACATATTAGTTTTAGATGAACCCACTGCAGGATTAGATAATGAAGGACGAGATGTTATCATGTCTTTATTTGAAAAAATTCATCTAGAGCAACATAAGACAATAATTTTAGTTAGCCACGATATGGATCTTGTCAATAAATACGCAAAAAAAGTTTTTGTTGTTGATGATGGTAAAATTGTTGCCTATGGTAAACCAAAAGATATCTTTTTATCTTATTTAGGACATGGTGATTTAGAAATTCCACAAATATACGCTTTTTGCAGGCTTTTAAAAGAAAAAGGCATAGATTTAGATGTAAATAAAATAGAAAATATTGATGATTTAATAGATCAAATTGATGAAAGGATTCAAATAAAAAATGGATAGCATCAGTTTTGGTCGTTATGTTAATTATGATTCTTTTATTCATCGTCTTGATGCAAGAAATAAAATTTTATTGTTAATTGCCTTGATGATAATGATTTTTATGCCATTTTCTACATGGTCAACATCACTTATTTTTTCACTTTTATATTTTATTATTTTAATGATTTTAATGGGGGTTAGTCATTGTTCTTTTAAATCATTTTTCAAAGGAATTTTATCAATGTGGTTTTTATTATTGTTTTTAATAATCATGTTCATATTTATTCCTAATCCTTCTTTATCGAGTGTTCCTTTATATACATTTAATGAGTCATACACAATATATTGGGATGGAATTTATCAGGCTGCATATATATTTTTACGTTTAATTCTTATGATGTCTTTAACTTTAATATTAACATCAACCACTAAGCCACTAGATTTAACATATGCTTTAGAATGGTATATGTATCCATTAAATATTATTAATTTTCCTAGCCACACTATTGCGATGATGATTAGCATTGCATTAAGATTTATTCCAACTATTCTAGATGAAGCTAAACGAATTATGAAAGCTCAAGAATCACGTGGTGTTGATTTTTCTAGAGGTGGATTATTTAAAAAAGTAAAAGCTATTATATCTTTAATTATTCCTTTGTTTGTGTCAGCCTTTGATCGTAGTCAACAATTAAGTGATGCGATGGAGGCAAGAGGATATGATCCAAATAGTAAAAGAAGTCGATATAGAAAATTAAAATTTCATTTAAAAGATTTAATTTCTGCATTGATAATTCTTCCAATTGTCGCCTTTATTATGTATTTATCTATCGCGCAAAATGATTTAGATATCATATATACTTTATTTAAAGTGGAGGTTGGTTTTTAATGCGACTTTTAGCTAGTTGTCAATATAATGGTAAAAATTATTTTGGATGGCAAAAACAAAATGATCAAATTTCCATTCAAGAAATAATTGAAGGGGCAATTAGTAAAATTTTAAATACGAAAACATCAATTTATGCTTCTGGTAGGACGGACGCTAAAGTGCACGCAATATCACAATATTTTCACTTTGATTGTTATAAAGATATTGATATTGATAAATTTAAATATTCTTTAAATTGTCTATTGCCTAATGATATTTATATTACCTCTTTAATTAAAGTGGATGACACATTTCATGCTAGATATGACGCTAAAACTAAAATATATCTTTATCAAATATATTTAGGCCATAGTAATGTTTTTTTAAAACCATATGTAGAGGAGATATATGATAATTTTGATAAACAATTATTTAGTCAAAGTTTATCATTATTTGTTGGACAACATGATTTTAAAAATTTTACTAGTAAAGAAGTAGATAATGATAATTTTATAAGAAATATCTATAAAATAGATATTAAAGAAGAAAATAATCTTTTAAAAATTTATTTTTCTGGTGATGGTTTTATGCGTTATATGATAAGATATATTGTAGGCACATGTATAAATGTTGCTACAAAAAAGATAGATATTTCCTATGTTAAAGAATTACTTAATTCTAAAACTAGGAACATTACATCTTATAAAAGTGAACCACAAGGCTTGTTTTTATATGATGTATTGTATAAACTATAAACGATTTTAAAGAAAAGAGGATTTAAAATGGGTAGACACTTTGAAGTAAGAGCTAAAGCTATGGCGGCTACTGCAGCTAAGAAAAGTGCAGTAAATATGCGTGCTAGTAAAGAAATTTATCTTGCCGCAAAATCTGGTATTCCTGATCCAAATTCAAATTTAGCTTTAAGAGGCGCGATTGACAAATGGAAAGCGCAATCAGTTCCTAAAGATGTTATTGATCGGGCGATTAAGAAGGCTCAAGGTGGCGATGCACAAAGTTATGAATCTGGCCGATATGAAGCTTTTGGCCCAGGCAATTCATTTTTAATTGTTGAAACTTTATCTGACAATTCTAATCGCGCTAACAGTGAAGTTCGTGCTGCAATTACTAAAAAAGGTGGACATATGGGCAGTGTTATTTATAACTTTACTGAATATGGAGTCTTTACTTTTAAAGGTGAAAATAGAGATGAAGTAGAAGAGGCATTAATTTTAGGTGATGTTGATGTCAATGATGTTTCTTATGAAGATGGATATATCAATGTTTTAGTAACACCTAGTGATTTTGCTAAAGCTAGAGATGTCTTAAATTCATTAAATATTAATGAATTTCAAACTAATGAAATATCTTTTATTCCAAATGATTATATTGATATTACTGATCCAGAAGATAAAAGAAAATTTACTGAATTGTTAGATTTATTAGATGGCATTGAAGATGTTCAAGCCGTTTATCATAATGTCAATCTTTAATTGTTTTTACTAATTTAAAAAATATGGCTTTAGTTAAAAATAAAGTCATTTTTTTATATCTAATTCTCTTGGAACCACATTTTATAAATTTTAATTGACTTGTAACATAATATGTAATATTATCTAAATCGGCACTAATTGCTAAAACTCGTAGTCCCGGTAAGAGTACAAGTATTAGTAAGAAGGGAGAAAAAAGTTATGCAACGTCAAACAACTATTGCAAAACCAAGTGAGATTACACGTAAATGGTATGTTATTGATGCTAAAGACAAACCATTAGGACGTTTAGCCAGTGAAGTTGCTATGGTATTAATGGGCAAAAACAAACCTATTTATACTCCAAATGTTGATTGCGGTGATTATGTCATTGTTATTAACGCTAGCAAAGTCAGTTTATCTGGCAACAATAAACTCACAAATAAATTTTATTACAATGCTTCTGGCTACAATGGTGGCTTAAGAAAAAGAAGCGCAAAAGAAATGTTAGCAAATTATCCATGCGAAATGATGGAAAGATGCGTACATGGTATGCTTCCTAAAGGAAAATTAGGAAGAGCTATACAAAAGAAATTATTTGTATACGCTGATGAAAAACACATTCATGAAGCTCAAAAGCCTGAAGTGCTTGAGCTAAAATATTAGGAGGATGATTTATGGCTAAAAAAGAAAATGTCCAATATTATGGCACTGGTCGTAGAAAATCTTCCATTGCCCGCGTCTATGTTGTCTTAGGAAGTGGCAAAATCACAGTCAACGAAAGAGATGTCCGTGAATATATGCCATATGAAACACTAGTTAAAGATTTAAGTCAACCTTTAACCTTAACTAATACACAAGACAAATATGATGTTATCGCTTATGTTAAAGGCGGCGGATTTACTGGTCAAGCTGGCGCGATTCGTTTAGGTATCGCTCGTGCATTATTGCAAGCTGGTGTTGATCGTAAAACATTAAAAGTTGCCGGAATGATTAGTCGTGATGCTCGTAGCAAAGAACGTAAAAAATATGGTCTTAAAGCTGCTAGACGCGCTCCTCAATTCTCTAAACGTTAATATAACGGTTATTCAAAATCTAAAGCCTTCATTAATTTGGAGGCTTTTATTTTTATAAATAAAAATTATTATTGACTTTAATTTAAGAATTTTGTATATTGATTAAGCGCTTTAAAAAGCGTTTAACATATAATGGGTCTTTAGCTCAGTTGGTTAGAGCACTCCCCTGATAAGGGAGAGGTCGATAGTTCAAGTCTATTAAGACCCACCAAATAAAAAACAATAATGATACCTGAATGGTATCTTTTTTGTTAGATGACAAATTCAATGCAACAAATTAATTATTTTTGTGTGATTCTAATTTTTAAGTAGTTATTGTTGC